>JAVYQJ010000002.1:58123-199011 GCA_038731975.1 Thermofilaceae archaeon
AACACGGTCTTACCCAGCGTAGTCTTACCGCTCCCCGATTCGCCAACCAGCGATATCGCCTCACCCACACCAACCTCGAAGCTGACTCCATCAACCGCCCTCAGGGTGAGCGGTGGCGCTAGCAAGCCGCGCCGAATCTGGAACCACTTCCTCAGATCCTCAACCCGAAGAAGCACGTTGTCCGACATTTCAACCACCCTTCGCGTAGAGCCAGCATTTGACTGCATGGCCGGGCTTCACTTCAACCGTGGGCGGCTCCTCCCTCCTACACACGTCCATCACGTACGGGCACCTCGGGTGGAAACGGCATCCCGGCGGCGGACTAATCAAGCTGGGCGGCGCCCCCGGTATGAACTCCAACTTCTTATCGACTCTCAAGCTGGGGACACTCGCCATCAGCTTCTGCGAGTACGGGTGAGCGGGGTTGGTGTAAAACTCGTCAGCGCTCGCGAGCTCCATCATGTGGCCAGCGTACATCACCATCACCTTATCGGCTAGCTCGCTGGAGAGGGCTATGTCGTGGGTTATGAAGATGTAGCTTATACCCTGCTCCTGCTTAATCGTCTTCAAAAGGTTCATGATGTTGGCTTGAGTTATCACGTCCAGCGCCGACGTCGGCTCGTCAAGAATGACCACTTGAGGGCGCGTGATCAGGGCCATGGCTATAACGGCTCTCTGCTTCATGCCCCCGCTCAGCTCGAAGGGGTATCGATCTGCGAAGCCCTCGTGAACTCCAACCATGCGCAGGTACTTCCTCGCCTCGGCTATCGCTTCCTCCTTCGATAGGCCCTTGTGTATCATCAAGGGTTCTGCGATCTGGAAGCCGACCCTCAGAACCGGGTTAAGGGAGTTCTGCGCTCCCTGAAACACCATCGAAATTCTTGTCCACTGAACCTCCCTGCGGAACTCCTCGTCGCTTAGCTTCATGACGTCGCGCCCCTCGAGGATTATTTGACCGTCGTACGTGTGCACGTTGCGCGGTAGAAGCCTGATTATGGCCCTGGCCAGCGAGGATTTCCCGCAGCCCGACTCCCCCACGATCGCCAATGTTTCTCCTCTTTCTAGCGCAAAGCTGATGTTGTCTACTGCCCTAACGACACCCTTCCTTGTCCCGTAGTACAGGCGGAGGTTCCGGACGTCCATGAGCGGGTTACCCATCCGCCTCACCCTACAATTCCCTCAACCTTGGGTTAACTATCTTATCCAATGCGAAACCGAGACTGGCGAAAGCAAACGCTGTGAGCATCAACATGAGTGAGGGCTCTAACACCCAGTAGTAGAGGCCTCTGTACAGTGCACCGTTATCGGCTGCATCGCTTATCACCTTACCCCAAGTGGGAAGGAAGGGGTCGCCCAGACCAAGTAGAGAGAGGGCAGCTTCAAGGAAAACATAGCCCGGTACGGCACCGATCAAACCCGGAACGACAGGTGGGAGAATCTTCGGAATAATGTACAGCGTGATTATTCGGAAGCTCGACGCTCCGTAGGCGCGTGCGGCCTCGATGTACGGGTACTCTTTTAGCTGCATGACTAAAGCCCTCGTGCTTTTGATCCCCCCTCCGAAGATGCTCAACACGATGATGACTGCGAGAAGCACCCAGATGTCTATCTTGTAGAAAGTCGAGATCAGGATTAAGAACGGGAGAAACGGAATGACCATGTACAATTCCGTGACCCTCTGGATGGCTGAATCCACCCATCCACCATACCAACCGCTTATAACGGCGATAAGCATCTGAAGGAAAGTAGTGACCAGCGAAGCTGTAAGTCCGAACGCAAGCGCTATGGGGGTGCCCCAAAGCAGGGCAATCTCGAGTGGGCGCCTCAAGTGGTCAGTTCCAGCTACTCCATGCACAGTACCGTATATTACGACCCTTGCATCTAAGTCGTCGCTCCTACTGAACAGAGTGGCCTCTATAGTTATCGTATAATCACCCTTTTCAACTTCGAATTCGCCGCTCTCGAGCGATGCTGGGGTAACCCTCCCGAACAGCAGCTTCAGCTGCGTAACTCTATCACTTACGTTCACGGGGTACTTCGCCGTGTACTGCGACAGCAAGTTGCTCAGAACCGCGCTGCTGATCGATACGTAAATCCGATCGTCGGGCACCCTTACAACGTAACGGATCACCTCGACCTCTTCGCCACTCGGCTTTCTCAGTACAACCCTTACGTAGGGCGCGGACCCCGTGAAATTGGAGAATAGAAAAACGTTAAACTCGCTGGGCAACTCGTCGTAATCGAACCGGAACCTGCAGGTGATAACCACCTTCTTCATATCTGTCGCTGGAATCTCGATTACACTCTTCGAGACCCCTGTTTGCTGGAGCCTGCTGTCAAACCTCATCGTCCGAGGCAACCGCTTACCAACAAACACTTCTATCCACTCGGGAGCGGCCGTCCTCGGGTTATCGATCCACATCGCCTCTTGACCCCTCCACATCCTTATCGCTTCTTCGTAGGGTATGGCTATGATAGCGTAGACGGAGATTGCGAGAAGCAGCGCTAGCAGACCGATACCGACGATACCCGCCTTGTAGGATAGCAGCTCCTTAACGACACCCTTCAACCCGTACTCCACTCCCGTCGCACTCATCGGATTTCACCCAAACTGGACCTTAATCCTCGGGTCGATTATCCCGTAGATTATGTCTAGGATGAGCACCGTCGCCATGAGCAGGTACGCGTAGATCACTGTGAAGCCGAGGATGACTGGCGTATCGTTGTACATTATCGCTGAGTAGGCAACCGAGCCGAGCCCGGGCCAGTTAAACACTCTCTCCGTTATAATGGCACCGCCCCACGAGCCTATCAACCCTAGGGCGAATCCGGTGATTATAGGGGGTAGCGCCGGCCTCAGGATGTACCTCCACTCAATCAAGCGTGGTGGGAGACCCTTAGCCTTCGCGGCTTCAACGTGATCCTCGGTTGAAAAAATCAGGAAGAACGTCCTGTTGCCGTAAACGCCCAAGAATAACCCTGAAATAATCCAGGAAGCCATCGGGAGAATCATGTGCTTCAGCACGCTCAACGCGTAGAGCAGAGGGTCTCTAGGGGGTGGAGTGTCGACTATGCCGCCGGCCGGGAGCACGTGAAGCCACGTGTAGAAAATCAGAATCAATATGATTCCATAGAACCAACCGGGAAGCACGGATGTTGGAGCGAGAGAAACAAAGATTTTGTCGAGCAGGCTTCCATATCTCCTGGATAAGTAGAGGCCTAAAAAGAGGTGAAGGAAGAAGTTGATCACCATCACCGTCGTAAAGAGAAGAACCGTCGCAGGCAACCTTTCAAGGATGATGTTCTTTACGAGCCTCGACCCTGAATCGCTCGTCATAAACTGTGCACGCCCCAGTTCGAGCAGAGCTGCATCGCGAAGATAAATAAGGCTTCTGTAAAGGAACGGTTTATCTAAACCAAGCCTTTCAATCTCCTGTCGAACGATTTCATTCACTAGCCTCTCCCTCTCAGCGCCCGAAAGCGCTCTATACGCAGGATTCCGATTCACTTCATCCCAGACTCTCATCCGTAAATCAGCGATTATAATCTCGTCGACTTTGCCACCCATGTTAGCGACGAGGATCGTGATGTATATGGCGGCGAGCATAGTGAGGTATAACACCAAGCCCCTTCGAATAACGTACTTGACTAACCCTTTGATGGGCATCGCAAGTCATCCACATAGGGGATTTTAAAGCTTATCACACGATTACGATTCATTAAAATCCTTTTCATTATAAAGATTTCGCAATTCCTAAAATACACGTAAAATCAGAAAAAGTAAAGTAAAATTATTAGCAAGATATAGTATACATGCTTTAAATTTATGAACAAAAATATAATACCAAAAAATAATCTTTTTTATTTTTATTTTATTTTTATCTTACAACCGTTTCTGATGAAGGTTTAGTGGGTGTTTTACGTATAAACGGCAAGGCTAATGCGATGATCGCAAGGATGACAGCCAGTGCTCCCAGCGCAATCGCCGTATTCACTGAGGAGCTTAATGCGGCAATTCTTCCCTCTAAATCTGAGAGCCTCGCGCTTGTGCTCTGCTCTAAGCTGGTTATCCTAGCTTCGGTTCGAGCAAGCAGAGTTGACATGTAAGCGATCTGGGAGATGGCCAAGAAGCTGGCCTCACTTGTCACAGGCATTGCCACATCCTTGCTCAAAGTGAAAGTCAACACCTTGTATGCACCAGGGGTCATCTTACCTGTAACCTCAGCCGGTACTGAGATCCTGAACACGCCGTCGGCGACCGCTGCAGCTTCACCTTTACCCAGCACGTTCCCAGCTGCGTCAAGAATCAAGTACTTTACGAACTCGATTCTACCGGCCGGGTAGGGCTGACCCTTGTAGCTAACCCTAACCGTAATGTTGGCAGGAAGGCCAGGTACAACGTTCTCAGGCACCTCTATACTCACCTCGGGTATCGGTGGCTCCGCTAACCACGCCCACCTGTCAGCCTTATCTGGATAGTTCCTATTCGCCTTCAGCACAGCCGTATGGGCCAAGTAGTCAACGCTGTCCAAGTAGAATGGACCGTCCCCAACCCAGAAGTGGCCGTGAGCCTGGTACCAGTTTAGAAGAGCCTGGTACCTGGCTTTTGCTTCCTCAGGTGTTACGTATTTGCTCGCGAACTCTTTGAAGGGTATGTAGCCAGTATCTAGCATTTCGCGTAGCGTATCCTCCAGGATCTTCAGTGAAGGTCCTCCGATGTAGTTCATCCACTCCACCTTCAACTTGTCAGCTTTACTGGTGCTGAAGGCTAGCAAGCCTTTCTCCTCCGCCCTGATGCCTATAGCTGTTACGTGCCATGGAATATTCGGCCAACCGGCAAAGTAGGTGACGATGAACTCAGCTTCTGGATGAGTGAAGTTGCCGTACCACTCGATCACGAGGGGAGAGGTGCTAAGGATCCTCCAACCCATGAACAGTTTCCTCCACTCTGTGAAACCTGGTACAGCAGCGGCATCGTAGAGCGGGCTCTCAGGATCCACCCTGTAGAAGCTCAGTGGCCACAGGGCGACCCAATCGGCAATCGACATTGTTGTACCATCGTGGTACCTGATCTTGCCTAGAACATTTCCGTAGTTTACCACAACCCTGACTTTAGCGTACCTTACTCCAGCTTCACTGGCTGTTACCACTTTACCGGCTTTCGTATCGAAACCCCACCAAGCGTCCGCGGGAACCTCAACTTTATCGACGAATCTGAGGGTCAACCAATCGCTTGAAGTTGTCGTGCTCACTCCTTTCTCGGCGAACACAGTAGCGTTAACGACTCTCTCAGGCATTGGCAGACCAGTGTAGGGGTTGGTGAGGAACGCATAACCCTGAGTTGCTGCAATGATTACGGAATCGTATACCCAGTTGGTGCCAGCTACGGGGTTCCATGGGTCAACCAGCACCTCCCTGTTGCCAGCTCTAAACGTTCCACCGACCTTATCAACAAATCTTACGGTTCTCGACCAGAGAGCTGTTGCAAATCCGCCGCTCAGGTCTGCAGCTAGAGTTACATCTTTCCTATGTAAGTAGGGCACGATCTGATCGACGAGCCAAACTCTCACAGAATCCTTCATTGCCAACTCCGCTGCCTTCGCCATCAACTCTTGTCTCTCTTCAATTGTTTTGAACTCCCTGTTCCACAGTTTAGCAGCGACTTCGTAGAAGATTGGGTCGGGCTTGTAGGCCTGCCAGAGGGGCTCCGGCCTGCCCAACGGTGTGTAGAAGAAAGCCCAAACGTCGGCGTCATCCCTGCTCACAGCGGTGGTGATCCAGCCGCCCGTGTAGACATGCCATTGGCCATCCGCCGGATCCCCTCTCAACCAGATCGGTGCAGCTTCTCGCGAAGTCTTATACATCCTCTCAACGGTGAAACCAAGCTTCTCCAACTGGTCAGCAACGTAATCGCCAATCTGCCTCCTCTGATCCTCAACCCTAATCAAGAACTTAATGACGACTGGCCTACCCTTATAGTACCACTTTCCATCCCTATACTCGCAGCCCATCTTTGCCATCTCTTCGAAGATCACTGTCCTAGCTAGTTCGGGGTTATAACTGTACTTCGCCTCTAGAACCTTCACGACGTCGGCTAGCTTAGCGTAGTCCGGGAAGGCTGAAACAAGGGGGAACCACTTCGGCCTAGCGAAGCCGAGCATTATCTCTTCCACAATGTAATTTCTGTCCACCAACCAGTTCATGGCTTCCCTTACCCTCGGGTTGTAGAACGGGTTGAAACTGCCATCCTTAAACTCCGGACCTACCGGGTTGAAAGTTAACTCGAAGTAGAGTCCATATGCGTACTTATAGGCGATGTTCGGATCGGTTTTAATACGTTCAGCGAGCTTGGGATCAGGTCGAACATCACTGAAGTAGGCGTGAATGTCGCCTTTGCTGATCATGTCCACGACCTTAGCGGGATCAGGTTCTTTTATCCAAACGACCTCATCGACCCAGGGTCCCTGCGGAACCTCAGGTGCAGCTTTCACCAGCTCGAACGTTAGGAAGTTTGCCGAAATCACTGTCAGTAGGATCAGTATTGCTACTAGACGTTCTTTCATCAGCCTTAAGGGTTACTATAAGTACTTTATATCCTTTTCCCCTTTTAAACACACTAAAATTGATCTATTACAAGTAAGGGAACAGTTATAATAGAGGAGGGGGCGTGCCGCCCTGTGAAGAAACGTTCGATCTTGCTGCTGCTCGTGGCGCTCCAGTTAGTTGGATTAGCGTATCCCCAACCCTTTAGAGTAGGTGGTGCGAAAATTCTACCCGGGGGTTCGATCCTAGCGTGGGGGGAAATCCCAGTAAACAACACGGTGCTTCCAATAATTGCAATAATCGATACTGCCGGACGGGTTCGTGATGCCCTCTGCCTTACCGTTTCCAACGCTAGATTGATCGTTCTGGACGCCCTTGAGGATGATGGTAGGATAGTGGCGGGAGGCATCGTAGTGAGAGAGGGGCAGAGAGAAGCCTTTGCCGCTAGCTTTAGCAGTGAGACGGTGGACTGGGCTTTCTCGCTCCAGCAAGGCGTGTACTTTGTTAAGGCGTTGACCAAACTCAGCAACGAATATGCTCTCATCGGATTAACAAGCGGTGCTAGCGACTCCGATATCGCCGTTGTTTTCGTCGACAAGAAAGCCACGATACGGAGGGCCCTGAGATTCGGCTGTCCCATGTATGACGACTTCGTGGAAAAAGCGTTTACGCGCAATCAATCCCTCCTGATAGTAGGTTCCACCTGGTGCCAGAACGTCTCCTACGTCGATGCATTACTAGTCAATATGACAGCCGGGTTATTGCAGTCGATCACAGTTGGAGGAGCTGCTCATGACGAAGGATTAGCTGCAAAGGTTCTAGACGGTAAAATGGTGGTCGTTGGCTCATCGTTCACCTCGCCCGGTGGACTCAGCGATGCGTACCTCGCAATCCTAAACGGGACTGATCTAAAGGTTCTCACCGTAGGCTGGCAGAGCTACGATGGGTTTATCGACGTCTGCGGCAGCTTAACGAACCTTTACCTGCTGGGTTACGCAACGATGGATGTGAAGACCAATGGGATCTTGATCCGCTTAACCGAGGGGGAGGTTGCATCAGCTCTACTGGTAGAGTGTGATGAGAGCATCGTACCGCTAGCCATTGGCTACGAAGGCGATAGGCTTGTCGCCGTATTTAAGGCTACAAGTGCCCTGGTACTGGTAACTTTTGATCACGATTTAAAACCGTTGACAGCGTTTACGGTCGGGGAGTCTAGTTTCACAACCTTGCGCGTTCGAAGCATCCGAGATGTGAAGAAAAACGTACACAACGTTAGCGACAGATGGAGGGTCCAGCACCTCCAGCTTTCATTAGAACCGATTAACGTTTCATTGAATCCCCTCAACCTTGAGGTTAACCGGTTAAGTTTGGTGTCTATGCCTTTACGCATAGAAGTTGGGGAATACGTCGAAGAAATCCCTTTGTCAAAGTCTCTGATCCGTGCAATCGAACAGAATATCCCCTTGATAATAATCCTGGTGCCGCTCCTAGCTGTATTGTTAATAGTAATCATCGCCGCTAGACGGCCGAGATGATCGTTCTAAAACCAGGAGTAAACTACTTAAAGCTGGAGCAGCGGAGAGCGATGCAGCCCCGGTCGTATAGCCCGGTCAAGTAACCGCTTATCGGGGCTTGATTGCCGGCCTCTCGAGCCGGAGAGCGGGGAGCCGCACGGAAAACCCGGGTTCAAATCCCGGCCGGGGCACCACAGTTCGTTAATTCCGCGGACTACTAATACGCCGTCCTCCTTCTCTCCATCCCAACGCTACAGCCCAGAAGACTCTTGAGCCGAATCGAAGCGCCATGTTAATGAATTTTTATTAAAGGTGCAAGCGGTTAGCTTTAAAGAAACAGTATCAATTTCCCACATCTGGTTGCTCCTCAGGGCGATGCTTATTGAGTTTTACGAAGTAGAGTTTTTAAGTACACCATCACGTTAGCCTGATATGAAAAGGAGGAACGAAGCACCAGTAACGGTAGTAGTCTTAGCAGCGCTTTTAGTACTCTGCTCCTATCTAGCAACAGCTGCCCCAGAAGAGCTTAAAATCTCTCTCCTAGTAGTGGAGCCCGACGGGTCACCTCTCGCTAACGCTACGGTCCTCATCCTTAACTATAGGACGATACGCCCGACTCTCATTGGTAACACAAACGCAAGTGGGCATTTCACTGCGTCCGTGCCATCCGGTGACTACTACGTCATCTATATCCTCATGTTTTCAGGAGATACGCTCACTCACGTACCCGTTAAAGTGGATCTAACGAACTACCCGAACGCCCTAGCCCTCTCGGGCACTGTGACGCTGTATCCGGCGGCGCGCGTCATCGTCTCAGGTCGGATAGTGTACTTGGGTGGTCAGCCGGCGGGCTCAGCCCGCGTTATCGTACTGAGTAGAGAGGGCGATCCTCTTTCCCGATATTTAAGTGCTGGTGAAGTAACTGTTGCGATGGAGAAAGCCAACGTAACACTAAGCCCTCGAATCGTCGATGTTTACGGCCCAGCCGATGATTACGTCTTTATCAAAAGGGGGTTAGGCGCTGAGGTACTTCGAGCCAACGAAGCGATAGTCCCCATAAACACCCCTATTCGTCTGAGTATTCAGTACAGCGTTCTGGAGGTTGAGACGACGATGCGCATCGTTTCGCAGAGCGTTGAGAGAGGTACCCGTGAAGACCCCCTCATTTTCAAGAGGGGTGATGTCATGGAGATAGACCTTTTAACCATCAGCCTTGAAGGCCAGATCCATCGCTCGAAGCAGGAGCTTGCTAGCGCCAAGGAGCTGATCGCAATGTACGAGGCTATGGGCTTCTACATACCGGAGCTGAATGATGCGCTGCTTCGGAGCAGCGATTATATCGCGAGCGCAGAGCAAGCGTTTGCACGAGGAGAGCCTCCTGAGAGAGTGCTAGCGCTGCTCGAGGCGGCGCGAGCGATAACTGTTTTCCAGGTACCAGCGCGATTGAGCTTCCTCAGAAGTATAGCAACGGTGGGCGCAACGGTAATGCCCAGCTTCCTAGCAGCATTCGCCGCAATCCTATCCTTCTACTTCTTCGATAGTCAGCGCGCCAAGATGATCTCCTTCCTACTGCTCTATGCAGCTCTCGTGCTAACCTTCGTCTACGTTTACCCAGGCTTCAGGCTGCTCTGGGCTCTGGACAGATCCCTCTTCCTAGCGACCGTAGCTGCAGCTCTCGTGGCGTTTACCATGGTAATCTTCGTACTTCCGCGGGTAATCAAGGAGCCCCAGCTACCAGGTGAGATCTCCCTTTCAGGCCTCATCGCCGTAGCATTCACGCTGGGCAAGCGGTATTCAAAGGTCAAGGCGTTGAGGACGTTCATCACGGTTTTCAGCATTGCCGCTTTCATCTGGGCTTTCACAGTGCTAGCAACGTTCGGCGCGGTCTACGAGAAGATCGAAGAAAGGGGGTTCGCCGACTACCCGTTTAACACTTTCATCTTAAAGAAAGTCGCAAATGGGACCCCGCTACCCTTAAACATCGAGCTCGACCCTCTACTATTTGAGGGTAAGGAAGGTTTTGGAACCATCTCGTTAACGGTTTTCAACAGGCCCGACGTCAGCCTTAGAATTGCGGTGTCCCACGCGGGTCGCGAGGCCTTTCTGCAGTTCGCCATGGGGGTGGACGAGAACGAGTTGAGGCTTGATCCAAGACTGTCGGAGAGTATCAGGCTAGTAAGACCGTTCGGAAACGATTCCGTCATCCTACCCTTGACCGTTTGGAACATGCTCGGCTTACTCGGAGGAGAGACTCTCGACGTTACGTTTGAAGCGCAAGGCTTTGGAAGGCAAAGCCTAAGACTGGTGGCTTCTGGCTACTTTAACGAATCGTCTTTGGAAAGGGTTCTTGACCCAGATAAGGCTCCTCTTAGACCATTCGTCGTGAGAGAAGGTGTGGTTAGCTACGCCAACGCTTCGACTATCCTCATTACATCGTCTCGCCTGCTCACACGATTGCTAGCAGCTGAAGGAGGTTACTCACAGGTGTTCTTCGCTTATAGAATCGCAGCATCCAACCCTGGCGAAGAGGAGGGAGTAGCATTAGCCAGCGAGATCATCGATAGACGGGGCGAGGGGTACGTCGCGATATCCTGTTACAACGGTAAGTGTACGAGAGTCTACTATGGCACGCGCGTCAGGAGTATCTTCGAGCAAGAGCTCACGTTCCTGGTTCCTCTGCTCATCGTCGTCGCAAACGTGCTACTGAGTATGTTGAGCATCATCAGGGAGAGGAGGAGAGAGATCTTCATCTTTACAACCGTGGGCTTTAACCCGAGGCATATCGCTCTCGTCTTCCTCGCCGAGGCAATCGTATACGGGCTCTTGAGCGGAGGCTTCGGCTACGTGGCCGGCCTAGCATCGTTTAGATTGCTCAGCATGTTTGCAGGTCACTTAAACCTCATGATCAGAGAAAAGCTTGAGTGGTACTGGAGCTACCTGGCCATCGCGCTCGCCGTAGTCGTCTCAATAGTAGGTGCGATCAAGCCGTCAATGGACGCTGCATACATGTTCGCGCCCACAGAAGTTCGAAGGATAAAGATTGCTGAAGTGAGGGAGAGAGCTAAGCGTACAGAGTACGTGACACGCACAGCAGCGGCGAAAACGTTCTCAATACCGGGTGAGGTTAAAGCCGATGAGGGAGAGGTGGCTTTCGCCTACATCTACTCCAAGCTGGCCGATTTGAGCTACGGTGAGCTTGAGGCCGTGAGGGAGCTGACGGATCACCCAGCGGAAGAGCGCCCAGACGGTACGCGCATCAAGCGCTTCACCTTCATTTACGCGAGTACAACGCAGCTGGGGGAGAAGGCTGAAATTGACTGCGAGCTTCGCTTCGTGCTCAGCCCCTCCGCGGACTCGTATAGGGTTGAGCTGACAACGAAACCTGTGGGACAAGCTCCTATAAGCCACATGGATTACGCCGCGGATCTGGTGAAAAGGATCATCAATGATTGGATGAGCGAGAGAGAAAGGCTTCTCTCCCCTGTCTAGGTAGGCTTTTCTTCAACCCATTTAACTGGACGCGGTTTCAAGTACTCTATTTTCCTCTCAACATCTTTAAGCTCGTTTTCGGCGCCGCGTATCTTCATCTCCAGTTCCCTCAGCTTCTCCTCGATGCTACGCCGCTTACCGCTGAGCTGGTGGTACCTTACTTCCAGCCTTGCCATCTCATCGTAGCTTCTAGCTTGCCGCAAGGCTTCGTACGCTTCATCCTCCATCTTCTTAGCCTTATCATACAGTTCTCTAATCCTTCTTTCTTCCTCCTTCAACCTTTCCAATTCTTTTTCTAACTCTTCTTTCCTCTTCTGGAGCCACTCTAAGCTGAGACTCTCCATACGCATCTCGGTGGTTATCACCTTAACTACTCTTAACGTTTTCCACGGAGTGTACGGTCCGCCATAGCCAGGACTGACCCCCTTATCCCCTCGTTTAACAGCTGCTGGTAACTCCAGCCCTCTTCAAGGAGCGTTCTAGCTGTCTCTGCATGCTCGTAGGGGAAAACAACCCATTCCTCTACTGTTTCAACGTAGTGGTCGGGTTTGTATGTGCACCACGGTTTCACGTAGAGGGTACAGGTAACGATGTTGGCGGCACCAGCGCTTTTCAAGTACTCTGCTACGGTCTTTAACGTGTCACCTGTATCCGCTATGTCATCAACGACCAGCAATGACATGCCGACCACTTCGGAGCCAAGCCCTCCGATGATGCTTGGCCTGGACTTGCGTTTCCCTATATCCTCGTAGTACTCGACCTGAAGAGAGAGTATCCTTTTCACATCGAGCATATCCGAGAGAAGCCTTGCTATAACGAGCCCACCTCTCGCCACGGCTACGATTGCATCAAAATTTCTACCTTTGACAGCCTCTGCCAAGCGCTCAACGTCGCTGACGAGCTTCTCCCACGAGACTACTCGGAGCCTGGTTGAAGCGCAAACATTATCCACGAGGTTCAAACGTGTACGATTTAAATATATGCATTCAAATTCGATGCTGGAAGTGAGTGAACAAGCGCGAGGTGCTGCCAATGATAATTCTCATAGGAGGTACGCCAGGCGTGGGCAAAACCACGGTTGCAAAAAGAGTGGCTGAAAGCATTGGGGGCAAATACATCAACGTAGCCGAGCTGGCCGTGAAAGAGGGGCTCGTTGTAGGCTACGACGCAGAGAGAGACGCTTACATAATTGATGATGCGAGAGCGCGGGAGAGGCTACGTCAAGCTGCCAGAGAAGGCATCATAATCGTTGATACTCACGTCGCTTCGGCTGTGCCGCGGGAAGAGCTCTACGTTGCTGTAATCCTACGGTTGGACCCCCGTGAGCTGGAGACAAGGCTACGCAGTAGAGGTTACCCGGAGTGGAAGGTGCTCGAGAACGTGCAAGCCGAAGTCCTTGACGCATGCCTAGTTGAGGCAGTAGAACTATTCGGAGCCGAAAGAGTCTTCGAAATCGATGTAACCGGGAAAAGCGTTGAACAGATTGTTGAGGAGGTGATGGCTGTTATCAAGAGTGGGAAGGGAAGCAAGCCTGGCTCCGTTAACTGGCTGGAGCGGCTTGGAGGGGAGGCGATAAAGTATCTAGCGAACGCTTAATAATGCTTGAGCACCGACTAGATCGTGCGCAGAGTTCAGTGGGCGATCCTCCCCGTAGCCCTACTAGTTAGCCTCATCTTGCCCTCCGTCACCGAACCGATAGAGTTCATCTTCTCAAGTTCTCATAGAGGTTTGAACGTGAAGCTCACGCCCGTAAGGAGTGTTGGACGACGAACCGGTGTAGCCGCACTATGCTTCGATAGCACTCCTGTGACTGAAGGGCAGACCACGATCGCTGTATCGCAGGGGCTACGCTGCTTCCTCTTCCGAAGCAACGAGACCCCCATCGTATGGCTCGACTCTTACAGGCTTAAGAGCATTAGAGTCTATGAGAGTGCTACTCCGAGCATCGTGTTAGAACTGGAGGAGGGAGGTCAAGGAGAGGCTTACGCCCTAAGTGGGCTTACGCCCGGCAGCGAGGTTTACGTCCTCCTGAGAAGGAACGGTGTGGCAACCTTTGAATACCTGTTCAGGGTGGTTGAGAGCGAAGCTCTAATAGAGATCTACGGGTCAGCTAAGGGGGCCACAAAGGTTACCGCTTTCGCTTACGCTGCAGCAGAGGACTTTAACGCCTCCCATCCGCCCCCCGCGAGCCTCTACGTCACCGAAAGTGAAGTTGTTGACGGAAGGTTCCTGCTCAGAATAGAGAAGGGAGGTGCCCCGTTTACGAGACAAGGAAGGCCGCTGATCGAGGTTAACAGCACTTTAGTGCTTCACACGGAATGCTCGTACGGTGTAATCAACTTAACGGACTACTTGGCATCCGATAGGGGTGTTAGACTTACCGCGAATCTCGACTGCAAGGAGTCATCCGAGACGCGTACTCCCTAACCCGTTGGGCGAACCGCTCGGCCAGCTTGTTAGCAGTACTCCAGTCCTTTGCCTCGCAGGATACCCGGACTATGGGCTCCGTATTTGACGCGCGTATCAGTACCCACGCTTCCTCCATCATCACCTTCACACCGTCTATGGTTATGGTCTCATAGCGCTCGCTCAACTCCCTGCTCATTGCGTCCACGATGGCGAACTTTACTTCATCGGGTACTTCTACTTTGACACGGACAATCGGGCGCTGCGGCGGAACAACATCTGAGATTCTTCCGAGGTTGGCCACTGCCTCAGCGAAGTAAAGCGTAGTGAGGAGCCCGTCATCCATGTTAGCGTTCCTCCACACAACGTAGTGCCCACTGCTCTCAACCCCCAGTATGGCTTGGCTCTTGGCGATTTCCCTAACCATGAACGTCCTTCCCACAGGCACCCATTTCACTCGGTTGCCATGGGCTCTTACAGCCTCCTCCAATATCGTTGAGCACTCTACGTTTGCTACAACGTCACCGTAACCCATCCCTTCGAGCATAACGATCGCCGCCTGCTCAGCCGTTAGAACCCTGCCCCTCTCGTCCACAAAGACGACACGGTCCCCGTCTCCGTCGTACGCTACCCCGAAGTGCGCACCCCTTTTCACAACTTCCTCGCACAGATCCCGTAGTTTTTCTGGCAGCGGTTCAGACCCCCTGCCGGGGAAGCGCGGGTCGATATCGGCGTTTATCGAGTACACTTCGTGACCCGCATCCCTCAGAAGGCGCGGAGCGATCAGTGAAGCCGCTCCGTTTGCACAATCAACCACTACTTTCAGACCTGTGCTCCGCGCTCTTGAAAGCAGAAACGATGCGTACTCGCCCAGGATCTCGACCTTCGCGTAACTGCCAGGCTTATCTGATAGCTTCAATTCGGAAAAGAAGAGATCGCGCAGCTTCGCTATTTCATCGCCTACCATAGGGTCGCCGCCCCTTTTGAATAGCTTGAAGCCGTTCCACTCTGGGGGTAGGTGGGAAGCTGTTACGTAAGCTCCTGCATGGTTCTTGTGCAGCGTGGCATACATCACTGCACCGATCGGAACCGTCCCCAAGTCTACAACGCTGGAGCCTCCGGCCATTAGGCCCGAGATGAGAGCAAAGTGTAGGTAGGGCGAGCTTGCACGTACATCCATGCCCACCGCGTAAACCTCCCTACTGTAGTGAGAGAGTGCGAGACCGATTCTTGCGGCAACCTCTGGCGTTAAATCGCGGTTGCTCACCCCCCTAATGTCGTAGAGCCTGAATATGTTCGCTAAATCCTCTCGCACGTAGTAGTCCACTAAGAGCTAGGACTTAAGTGTTAGCTTGGAGTAACGAGGACATCAAGGCATACCTTGTACACTCGAGGAGCGTACTCCGAAACCACGCGAGCATCCAGAACCTTAATGTTGGCGTTCCGAAGCATAGCTTCCCGCTCTATTAGAGCGTATGCCTCGGAGTATAGGTCCTGCTCTTGGGACCAGTGGTAGAAGTGGATGACCCCTCCCTCAGGCTTTAGGCACTGGAAAGCCCTATCGAGGAACTTGTAGGCCCCCTTCGGCAGAGGCATGACGACCCTGTCGCACACTCCGTACCAGCGACGCGCTTCCTCCTTCACGTCGCCGAGCACCGGGAGGACCTTATCTTCGACCTTGTTCAAGCGGACATTCTCAACCATGTAGTTGTATGCAACGGGGTTTAGTTCGATAGCTACGATTTTCGCGACTTGCGGCTGCTTCTTAGCTATCATCAGCGCGTATGGCCCTACACCAGCGAACATGACCATGACAAACTCCCCGGGCTTCACTTGAGATGCCACCCTGACCCTTTCTGTCGCCTCGCGCGGCGAAAAGTACACTCTAGATGGATCCAGTTTTAGCCTAACCCCGTGCTCGATATGAACAACCTCCGTACTTCCCTCGCCTGCTAGCACTCTGTATTCCCGAAGCCTGTACACCCCCCTCCTTTCCGATAGCTTCTCGAGTACAACCCTGACGTTCCTGTGAAGCTCCATAAGAGTCTTCGCTACGACCTCCCTTACGTGCGGTGGTGCGTCTTCTGGGAATTCAACGATTGCAACCGCCCCGCTCCTCGAACCTACTATATCGTAGCTTGACGGCACGTACTTAACGTCCTCCCCTAAGCGCTCGGCGAGAAGGCCTCTAAGCCCTTTCCCACGGTTCATGACCGTCACCGAGTGCTCCGCCGCGAATGTTTGGCGCTATGAGGAGGGCAGGATTAGGCTTAAAACCACTTGCCCCCGCTAGCCAGCGGTGCGGGCCGGGATGAGCCTTCCTGAGCTCTAAGGAGGCCTCTCGATCGGATCTGGGCATCACGGTGAAAAAGGAGGAAGATTTTAGCGAGTGGTTCTCGCAGGTACTCTCTAAGGCGGACCTCATAGATCTGAGGTACGGGGTGCAGGGGTTTATCGTTCATAAGCCATGGGCGATGAGGATCATTAGGCAGATCTACAGGATGTTCGAGGAGGAGCTTGAGAAGACGGGGCACGAGCCCGTCCTCTTCCCCCTCGTGATACCCGAGGAGTACTTTGAGAAGGAGAAAGAGCACGTCGAGGGTTTCAAGCCTGAAGTATTCTGGGTCACGGAGGCCGGGGAGGAGAAGCTAGAGCGTCGCCTGGCGTTGAGGCCGACGTCCGAGACCGCCTTCTACTCGATGTACGCGCTTTGGATTCAAAGCTGGAGGGATCTCCCCCTCAAGCTCTACCAGAGCGTATCGGTTTACCGGTATGAGAAGGCTACCAGACCCTTCATCAGAGGGCGAGAGTTTCTCTGGATCGAGACTCACTGTGCCTTTGCAACGAGGGAGGAAGCGCTGAAGCAGATACGGGAGGATATGGAAAACACTAGGAGGGTTTTGTGGGAGAAGCTAGCGATCCCCTTCCTCTTCCTAAGACGCCCCCAGTGGGACAAGTTCGCCGGAGCTGAGGACACGTATGCCGCTGACACGGTAATGCCCGACGGCAGAGTCCTACAGATCTCCTCAACGCATGATCTAGGTCAACGCTTCGCAAAAGCGTTCGGGATAACGTTCATGAGAGAGGACGGCAGCCGGGATTACGTTTGGCAAACCTGCTATGGTCCAGGCATCTGGAGGATTGTGGCGGCTCTCATAGCCATCCATGGAGATGAGAAAGGGTTGATCCTACCGTTCGACGTGGCACCCGTGCAAATTGTGATAATCCCGATATACTATGGGGAGGAGAGGGAAGCCGTGCTGCAGAAGTGCAAGCGGATCGAGGAAGTATTGAGGGAATCAGGCTACAGGGTGCATATAGACTTAAGAGAGAGGACGCCTGGGTGGAAGTTTAACGACTGGGAGCTACGCGGCGTACCTGTAAGGGTTGAAGTGGGGCGAAGGGAGGTTGAAGAAGGCTATGTCACGGTCTTCCGCAGGGATTTGAGAGCTAGAACGAAGGTCCCGGACGCAGAGCTTCTTAGCGTTATCCCCAAGATCGCCAGGGACATGCTAGAGAATTTAAAGAAGCGGGCTGAGGAGTTTTTCAAGTCTAGAATAGCAAAAGCCAGTGATAGAAGTGAAGTTATCGAAGCAATCAAGGCGGGAAAGATTGTGTACATGCCCTTCTGCGGTAGGGAAGAGTGCGCGGAGGACATGCGCCTCAATGCTGATGGTGCTAAGGTCAGGGGCACAGAGATCGACCATCACGATGGCGATTACGGAGTTTGCGCGTGGTGCGGGATGCCGGCTAGACAGATGGTTTATGTAGCCAGGGCCTACTGAAATCGTAGAAGGGATCTCTTCGCAGCGAGTTCAGCAGCAAGCTTGACGTAGAGACCTCTCACCTCCTCAAGCACCCTTTCTTTCTCTGCGCGATCAGCCGAGGCGAACTTCGATATCGCATCACTCATCCGCTCGTAGGCAGCTGTCGCCACCTCTAGCGCAGCTTCCACCTCAGCACGGTTCATCGCCTTGAATATGGATCTCGATCGGGATAGAGCCTCCTCGATCGTTCCTGAAGAGATGATCTCGTAAACCTTTGCCACTTTACCGGGAGTCCATCGGAGAACCCTACCGACCCGCTGAACCATCTGCCTTACCTGCCCTGTACCCGAGAGTATGATGGCCACGTCTGCATCGGGCACGTCGATCCCTTCATCCAATACGGAGGTAGCTACAAGGACCCTTAGACTGCCGTTTTTAAAGCTCTCAAACGACCTCAATCGCTCCCCCTTCGGTGTTGAGCCAGTTATCAGTGCTGTTCGAGGCTCGACCTCTCGCACGGCTTCGTAAGCCTTCAAAGCCTGTTCAACGTACTGGCAAAACACTAGGATTTTCCCCTTTTCAGAGCGGACTATCGTCTTTAGAGCTTCTAGCTTCGCCTTTGCACACGAAGCTATCCGTATCAGTTCCGTTACACGCCTGTAGTCCGTGTCCGCTCCGCTAGCCTCCATGTACCTTGCAGTCTCCTCAGCGTCAAGCTGGACGGGGATGACCTCTACCTTGAGAGGGGCGAGTAAACCCCTGACAACCAACTCGTAGTATGACGTCGAGTACACGGGTTCGCCGCACATTTTGTAGATAAGCGCCTCATTCTTGTCGGACCTCTCCGGGGTCGCTGACAGTACAATCACGTATCTGGCCTTAGCTCGCAGAGCTATCTCCTTGAACGTGCGCGCTGGAACATGATGCCCCTCATCGAACACGATAAAGCCAAACCTGCCGTATATTTCGGGGAGAGCTTTGACAGCGCTGTGGTAAGTAGCGACTGTGAGAGGCTCGATCCTCTTTTCGCCGCCCGCTAGAATGCCCGCCCTCAAGCCTAGACACTCGTAAACGCGCCTTACCCACTGCTTTGCGAGCTCCACAGTAGTGACGCAAACAAGGGTGGGAACCTTCAGCTCGGCGATTGCTGCGAGAGCCACAAAAGTTTTGCCAGCACCGGTCGGCATGACTATAGTGCCGCGGCGACCCGCCCGTCTCCACGCGTTAAGCGCCTCCTCTTGAAACGAATACAACGTGAAGCGGGGGGTTGGTGAGAGAGAAGGGGTTAGGGGCCAGTTTATCTTCTCTACGACTTGAAGATTGGACTTCTCCAGGAATCTTGCGGCAATTGGAACTGCAAAGTAGGGAACTTTCACTACACGTCCCGAAAGATTCTTGACCAGCTGAAGCTTCGTAGGCACCAGTTCAATTCCGTTTGCGCTCATCACCTGACGGTAGTAATCAACAGACAATTCTGATTGCAACCTGATGACCAAATCTTCGCCTACAGTCTTGGGCAGGATGATAAGAGCCCCTCTCATCCCCCACTCTACGAGCGTGGCCGCGTTGTCCTGCCCTATCAGCTGCTCAGCTCGCTGCTTCACAAAGTCCTGTTGCTTCGCGGTCAGCGCAGGATCCAGGTGCGCTAGCAACTCGAGTAGAGCGCTCGCAGATTTCTCGGGTTCCGCCCCCCACTCTACAACAGTTTCTAAAGCCGCTTCTATGTCCAGCTCGTAGTAGTTCACGGGCCAGCACTCAATCGTTATCGTTCGCTTTCGCGCGTAGCGCCTTAATAGTTGCCAGCAGAAGGAGCAACCCTCAACTGGTAGTATAATTAACTTTCCATTATCTATTTCTCTATCTCTAATTTCTTTATCTTTACGTAAGAGCTCTATAATTAAATTCTCACTTTCACTATTGAATATTTCTTTAAATGTTTTCAGAGCTTCTGCCGAGTATTTTAAAAGTTCCTCAACGCTGGCATCCCATAACCTCTCTTGGGGATGCCACTTGCAGAATTTTTTCACCCTTTCCTTAAATCTTTCGATTTCGCTCCACGTACACTCCCTCTCCAGCACTTTCCCGCAAATCTTCACCCTGAAAACGCGTGTTGCTTCACGTGTCTGCATCCCTGCAGCCTCTACGCACACAGTGAGAGTCTTATATAGGTAGTTTTCAGGCAGGTTTGACAAGCGTGATGAGGGTAGAGACGCTTGACAACGTGATGATAAACCCGCGGGGCTGAGTATGGAACCCCTTTAGCAAGCTTTTTACGCTTCCTGCCACACCTCTATCGGCGCTGACGATGGAGTGGAAAAGAGATGTGCTAAGCGCGATGGGGCTGTCCCTCGTCAGCTTGAGCGCGAAGGACTGGGTACTCCTAATCCTCCATGTAGGCGGTCAAAGCCCCATAAAGGGGGAGGAAATTCTGCATACTATCTTCTTCATGATGCAATACCCTCCGTTTAACTTTAGACCGCTTATTCTTTCGGTTTATTCTAACGAGCTTCATCATGCGATTGAAGAGTTGACCGAGATGGGCCTCGTTAAACGAGAATACGCGTTCGAGAAAGGCAGAGCAGTAGAGGTTCTCGCTTTGACGGAGAAAGGCGCCTTCGAGGCCTCCAAACTTGCTGAAAAAGTGGGGGAGAGCTGGATCTCAATTGGGGGGGTCATGGTTCGTGAAGGTTCTAAAGTGCTTTCTGAATTGGAGGCCATGAAGAAAACCTACAACGGTAGAGACATCACAGAATTGCTGAAGCTCTTCTTAGATAGAATCGATGATCCTGAGAGCACATTTGATCTGTGGTTCACAAGGGATGAGATCGAATATCTGAAGAAAGTTTACAGATCTTTTAAAAGAATTATGTAAGTAAAACTATTTATCTATTTAAGTAGTAAAAAATCATAGTTTTGAGAATTCTTCATCTAATTTTTCAAATGTCCATCCCATTCTTCCTAAACCTAGATGCGCTGTTAAGCCTTGGTAAATGAATCCGTCAGCGTCTATATACGCTAGAAGTTCAGCCTTCTTTACACCCTCAACACGTAGCAATGCCTTATGCACGGCAGACAGTTTCTTAAGAGGTTCATCAACAATCAGGTAAATAGCCTCATCTTCCCCCTGTGGGATGAAAGAATCAACAATGCTGGGCACCTCCGATAAAGATTTCAGAAGTAAGAGGGATACAATGGGTTCGGATGCTTCAACCCTGTAAAGGACAGCATTTTCCAGACGCTTATGCTCTATGCAATTGCCTATCCACATCCTCCTGAGGTGTAGGCGGTAGTGGTAAGAGGCTAGCTGCTGGGAGAGCCCGTACGATCTCCCGATTTCGCTCAAACTGGTAAAGCAGAACTCCTCCTTCATCCGCAAGATCATTAGGTCGACTTTATCTACATCTAGCTTAGGCTTTAGCCGCACATTTATGCCCGTACGTTTAAGCTCTGAAACCACCTGCGGTAGAGCGTTCCAAGAGGTCGATAACGCCCCCTCGCTAGAGTCCAGCAGCGCACCGGTTGATGGTTGAAACTTTACTTCCCATTCCTTCACCCAAACATTTACGGGGGAAAAAGGGAAAATTTGCGCAAACCTTCTTTCCAACCCAACCGGCGGTGCAGCTTCGATCAGTAGTTTAACTCCCTCTCTGTCCCAGATCTTTACAGCGCACCGTATGAAAGGCAGTGGCTTTGACGCTAGCAACTCGTAGACCCTTTGATCGTACTTTAGCAATAGGTAGAGCGGAGAAAGCCCAATAGCGCGATAGTCGACCAGGTACCGCAGCCTAGCGTTCCTCGCCAGCTTCTTCACCCTCGCGCTTACGTAAGAGGGAGCTAAACCCGTAGCTCGAGAAATGTCGCTGTAGGTTTGAGAAAAAGTGATGCTCATAACAATCTTTCTCTCACTATCTGAAAGTGCGTCCCACAGCATTCAATGGATCATCAGGCCCGACCATTTATCCTTCTCTCACTCAACGAGATCCACGTCTGTTCGTAAGCCAAAGTGTTTTCCTAATACATCATAATCTTACTTTTACTATTTTTTAAGAACCTTTTATTTTCCTAAAATTTTTCACATTCGGTTATATTATGTATAAATTAAATAATTAAAAATAACAGTATTGTATCTAATTCATTCCACGGTTCAGATAAAGAGGGTTGCGCTACTACAGCCAAAGTCAAGGGTAAACATATATACACCCGCCTGAGGGTCTATAGCGACAGCCATGAAAGCGCCTATGATGCCGTACGAAGAGGAGGAGGAATGGGAGGAGGAAGAGGAAGAAGAGTGGGAAGAAGAGGAGGAAGAGGAGGAATGGGAGGAGGAATGGGAAGAGGAGGAGGAAGAGGAAGAGTGGTAAGCCGCCGATTCGGAAAAACCTTATCATAGCCATTTAGTCTTTCTTTATTAAATGAGTTCGGTCAGATCCCAAACCAGTTTAGCTATTTTAAGCAATGATCTGAATGCTGGAGCGTCACTGAACATGATGTTTAAATCTTCTAGTGCATTTGTTGCTTCAGGCCGCATACTTCTATTTAAAAATGCTTCAACACTCCTTTTCTGATACTTTGCTATGATTTTCGCTGTATCGAGTAAACCTTCACTAGGCTGTAAGTAAGTCATCCTCTCGGCTTCATCCCCAATTTCTTCGAGAAGTTTAGCAAAAAGGCGTGCATCAACCATGAATAGCCTTTCTTGGTCGCTTGCTTCAGGGGATCGAATCGTGCTTCTGATTAATCGCACTGTGAGAAAGTAGAGCCGATCTAGCCTATCGTCGCGCGCACGAACGAGCTTTAGGGTCTCTTCGTCCCCTGCTTCCAGCGCTGCCGCCGCATCGACGTACATGCTTCTGGAGATTGCATCCATTCGAGAAAGAACCCCCTTAACGTCGTACCCTTCACTGATGAAACACTGTAGCACAAGCCGATCGGGCCCCTCTTCAACAACTTCTAAGCCAACCAGTAGATTTAAAAGATTATCCATTTTTTTCAATAACTTATCACTAGGTTGCTCAATCTCTATGACCTCATAACCTTCCAGGTAAGCCTTGATGATATCCCGTCCACTGCCACCAACTATCTGCTTTACCCTTACATCGGGAAAAACCTTCTCAACGGGCTTCAGAAGAAGCCCCTCCTCAACAACCTCTATTGCTAACACGCTGCCCGGAGCCAACCTCCTACTCTCAATCCAACCCCTAGGTATGGACACGTACAAGCTATTACCCACCTTCACCAGCCTCCTGTAAACCCTAGTCATCGTTTAAGCCACCACAGCTACTGCTAAAACTGTCTTAAGTGTTTTAACACTAGAAAGCGTGCCACATATTCTCACAAATGCTTATCCGTCGAAGAATCTCTTCTCACTCGCGTAAAACTTTAAACCCCCGACTTACTGCCTTTTCAGGGGCCCACCCCCGAAAGTCCGGGCGCGGGGACCAGCCCCGCGTAGCTCAGCGGTAGAGCGGCCGGCTGTAGTCGGCGCCCGCGGCGACATGGCCGTAAGGCCAAAGGATGAGAACGCGGCAGCCGGCAGGAAACCGCGCTTAAGTAGTAGAAACCGGTAGGCCCCCGGTTCGAAGGGGGTGGGCCTTTACGCTACCCTCTTCTAAAAATTCTTCCCAACCATACTAGAGAACTTTTGTTATATTACCTTAGTTTACCTACTCAGTTTGCTCAGTAAAGAATTATGCAAGCTTCAGTTATTTTCTAGATCGTAAACCTCTACTTCAGCTTCTCTTCCGCCTCGAGCGACTTTCAACGCGAGACTAGCAATTACTATGACTAGAACTACTGTGACAATGTAGTGCAAGGGGGCGTCGGCGTATAAGACGAAATACTCTCCGCCGCTCCTCACGTTTACGCGCTTACGCAACCCAATTGCTCCCACTTCGACATCGTACCAGCCGAGGGGCAAATCGAGAGTCACTACGCCCCTTTCATCTGTGCACCCCTCAACTGAAACACTGCCCTTGACTTGCACGTTGACATGGGGAAGAGGTCTACCGAGGAAATCTACAACCTTTAAGTGAACCTTGCTCACGTTAGCAATAATCGCGTAACTCACTCGCTGAGGCTCAACTTTCAGAACCCCGGAGGCCACGACAACCCCATCCTTGACCACCCAGTAGTTGTATAGGCCCGAGGGAACATCATTGAATGCAGCCCGCCCCTGAAGCTCCCTAGCCTCGTACCTTAAACCGTAAGCCTGCAGCAGAACGACATACCCCAGCATCCTTTCCCCCGTCGGATAGAGAACGACCACATCGAAATCGGTGAGGTCCGCTCTTAGGTTAACAACTTGATCGCCCCTCTCTAGAATCAACGATGTTCTCCCAACCTCCTTCTCCCCCACGTAAGCTGAGATGATGTAAGCGCCAGGAGGGATATCCTGGAAGGAGCACACGCCATTTAATAGCCGGCAGGTTACCCGGATGGAGTTGCTCGTTCCCGATACGATAACCGTAACGTTGCTCGCCGGTCTCCCCCCGCTATCGACTACGAACACATTAACGTTGTAGGCGTAAGAAGGTAACTCCAGCAGGCCGGGAAGGCCGTAAATGGTGAGCGTGTACACTTTTACCCCACCCCTGTACGCGTCCGCGCTCAATGTGCCGTTCGGCGCTATTGAAACTTCACGCTTGGAACCCGCAGGTATGTACACACCAGCGATAAAGTAGTCGAAGGGCCCTGGGTTCGACACTGTTACACTACACGTACCCAAAATCGTAGCTTCCTGTGGAGCGTACAGGGCTGGATTATCCGGGAACGCTCTTCCCACGATATCTCTAGCCCGGAGAGAGGCGTTAAAACGCTCGACACAGGCCGCCGGTAAATTGACGTAGAAGTAGAGCGGTTGCTGTGCCGGCTTAGCCGTTGAGTAGTAGAGGGTTCTCACGCGTACTTCTACGGAAGCTCTACGGACGATCTCGAGTAGGGAGTCGAGCTCGCCACCGGTTTGAAGCACCACGACATCCCATAGCGAAACTACGCCCATCGATGTTTGAATGCTCAGAAGCCTTTTCGATAGCACTGTAACCTTTAAGCCGGCCAGACCCTCCAATACATTAGCGTCGCTGCAGAGCGCCTCTACTAAGTGCCCCCATACTCTTTCACCACGCTCGCTTAGAGCGTAAGCGTGAGGCTTTGGCTCGCTGTAGTTGAACCTCACAGTTATCGTTCGCGGCCTCCACCCTAACCGAGTGAAGTTGACCCACACGAAATCCTCTATCAGGGTAACGCCATCCTCGTAGCAGGCTGTGACGCGGGTCCCGTCGAAGAAGACCGCATAGGGCTTGTAGGGGGTGCTTGAATCGACCCTCACGACAACCTCCTTAGCATCGGGGTGCACTTGCAGGGTAAGCGTTGGCGCGTCGCTGAACTCCAAGAGATAGTACTTCACTTCTGTACCACTCAACCTCAGTGCCCTAGCTTCAACCACGAACAGCTTGGGCTGTGCGCTGACAGCAACGGCTGCTAGCAGCGGTAACAGGAGACACGCGATAATCCTCACGAGCTAATGGTTGCGCCTTGAAGGTCTAAGGGTAGCACGCAACTTTTTCCCGCTAATAGGAGGCTGTTACGCGGAGACTACGGTAGCAAAAACCTTAAGCGTGATCCGCACACTACGTTTTTCGATGAGCGAAAGAGAGGGGCCGAGCGCGATCCTAGTGGTCATCACAGTCGTAGCTTTCGCCTTCCTAGCCAGTGTATGGGTGCTTACAAGTGGGTTCAGCGAAAATCCCCCCTATCCACCCCTAATCTCCCGGATACTCCCTCTAACCCTAACTACCGCAGCCGTGCTAGCATCGATTTTCGCTTACAATCTGGCTAAGGATGAGGAGCCGGAGTGGAGCGTAAAACTGGGTCAAAGGCTTCAGTACAAAGTCATAGAGGGGGCGGCGATCGCCTGCATAATACTTTCGCTAGTGTTCACCGTCCTGATCGTAACAACCTACTTTCTGTAGTCGCTACTCTAGGAGGCTCCTGAGAGCTTTAACCTCCTCCTCCCGCCTTGCGAGCTCCTCCTTCAACCGCCTGTTCTCATGTTCCAGCTCCTTTACGCGGGCCTCCAACTCGCTCAGACGCGCTAACTTGCGGGTTAGCTCCTCCTCCCTTGATTTCAATTCAGCCTCTCTCGCCTCCAACCTCTCTCTCAACTCGTTGAGAAGACCCTCCTTAGTTAAGAGAGAGCGGTGGTAACCGATCAGCTCTCGCTCCTTATCAAGTAACCTCTTTTCCCACTCCTTCAGCTTAGCCTCAAGCTCGCCAAGCTCTTGGAGAGGCCTCAGTTTTGCATCAATGTCTGCGCGCTCTCTCTTCAATGCCTCCTCCCACTCCCTAAGCTTCTTCTCTCTTTCTTCGATCTCTCGTCTTAAGAATTCATATCTATTAAGGAGTTTATTTAATCTATTTTCACGCTCTGCTAATTCTTTCTCCCATTCTGTTAGTTTAATTAATTTCTCATCGATAGCTCTTTCTCTAGCCCTAATATCGTCTTCTATTTTTCTCAATTTTTCTTCCCATGATCTAAGTCTATTTTCCTCATCTTTTAGTTTAGCTTCCCATTCGGAAAACCGACGTCGAGCTTCATTGATTCTCTCGTTTTCCGCAATAAGTGACGTTCTAAAGCTTTCTAATTCAGCTCTTTTTATATTTATTTCATTAAGTTCATCATGTAATTTATTTAATGTTTTAATCATTTCCTGAATTTCTTGAATTAAATTTAACTTATTTGCTATATCGTTTCCTATGTTACTTATCATTTGGGATATTTCTAAAATTTTATAATGTAGACTTTTTAATTCATTTTCCTTATTAATTAATTGTTCATCTAGTAATTTTAAATTCTTTTCTTTCTCTCTCAATTCTTGCTCTTTTTGATTTAACATTTTTTCTCGCTCATCGAGTGATTGCACTCTCGCAGCGGCTTCGGCGTACTCAGATACAGCCTTATTGTACTTCTCTGCTGCCTCCACTAGAGCCCGTAAGCTGTCAATAAACATTTCCTTCCTTTCTTTCTCTATAGCTTTCAGCTCTTCAATAGTAGTTTTAAAATAATTTAAAAATTCAGTTTCTCTTTCTTTATTTATTTTCTCAAATTCGGAAATGATGTTTTTTAAATTGTTTATGAATTCAGTTTCCCTTTCTCCACTTACTTTCTCGAATTCTGATATGATATTTTTGAGCTGTTCGAGTAATTCGTTTCCAGATTTTATAGCTGGGATCAATTGTTCATTTAATGCTTCTAAACTTTTTGATAAATCATTTGATATTGTCGAAAGCTCTGTTATCATAGCTTCAAGCCTGGTGTTGGACTCTGCGAGCTTGGCAACGGAATCTTCGAGCTTTGCTCGTGAACCCTCGAGTTCGCTTCTTTGCCTTTGGAGCAGATCCACGAGATCCGCTAGTATAGCGCGCTGCTCATCCAGTAATGCTATGATTTGAGCTTGAAGCGTTTTGAGCGATTCGATTACTCTACTGCTCACGGTATCTGTCTGTTTGGTCATTAGAGCTGTGAGCTCCTTGCTTAACTGCTCTATTCTGTTCATCAGCTCGGTTGCGTCTACTTCCCGTCTTCGGCCCAGCATACCACGTTATGGCCTCAAGCCATATTAATTATCTTATCGCTGAAGAGGCACGTTAGCTTTTGAGCTGCTGCTCGCGTTTACTAACAGCTAAAAGCAGCTTAATCTCGGTAAGATCGTTTGAGATTTTCGTCTCAAGGTTATTCATCCTCACCTCGAGATCATAAATGAGTGTTGCTAAATCATTTATTTTTGATTTAATTTCATAAACTTCAATTGTAATATTCTTTAAATTTTCCAATAATTCATTTAGCCGATCCTTCTCTTCAAGCCTGTGCGCGTATAGATCTTGGGACAGATTATCGAAGCTGCTCGTTAATGCGGATAGCTTGTAGCTGAGTCCTCTCAGTTCAAGCTCCACAGCGGTTTTAACCGTGCTCTCCAGTTTGCCCAGGAAGTTATCAAGATACTTTACCGTCTCCTCGTACTGCTGCATCAACTTGCGTTGTCCCTCATCAAATGTAGACCTGCTCGTCTCAAGAACCTGTGTCAATCTTTGTAATTCATCTCTTAATTTAACTACCTGTTTATGCATATCTTCTAACTGTATTTTCAATCCCCTTACACCGTCTGTGAGTCTCCTAACGCCGAGGGCTAGCGCAGGTAGTACTTCTTCCTCGTACTCTACGTATTCTATTTCATCTCTCACGCTACCTACATAGAGACAGGTGTTATATTTTAAACGTCGCCTAACAGTGGTATTTTGCTCACTGTTACGTTATGGAATAAATTTTAATCTAACATTTCTGTTTCCTCCGCATCGCCGTTCTCTACGTCCCTCCCGAAAACGTACGCCAATACCGCTAGTACCACGGCCACAGCGGTGAGAACTAGCCCTAGGGTGATGAAGAAACTTCGAGCCTGAGGCGTGGGAGCCTGCCAAGGATAACCGCCGAGTATCAAGTTGCTCTCGCCCATCGAGATAAGCGGTATGGGGATCCAGTACAATGCCAGGCATATTGTTAGCAAAACTATTGCAATGATGCTCGTCACGCGCATGAACTCACCCCTTTGAGGTCGGATCGTCGCGAGCCGATCATCCTCTCACACACCCTGGAGCGGCTTCCTCATCCCAGAAGGACTCTCCCGGTACCCCTATTAAGGGTTCCGCGCTGCCCGCATCGCAGCTTATGCATGAATCCCGTTGTCCCTGGTCGCCACCTGCTTGTGCAGCAGAACTCATTGAGCGTCCATTGCCTAGGAAACCTGTGAGCGCTCAGCGGAGGGGGTGTGTGGAGTCGCGCAAGTGTTGTTCTGGGAGGCTTAAAGTGTATCAGAAATACTTTCGGTGTAATGTATTACGGTTTACGTTTATTAATGCTCACCCAGCGATTAGTCGGGGTATGGGCGGCATATTCATTGATAGGGAGAAGCTATCGAGCAGGCATGTGCCTGGGAGGCTGCCCCACCGCGACTACCAGCTAAGTATTCTGAGGAAGTTCATCTTTGACGTGCTGGAGAGTGATGCTACAACCCTTCGTACGGTTATGCTTGTGGGTCCAACTGGCACCGGGAAGACGTCGAGTATAATCCTTCTGCATCGATCCCTCATGGCCGAAGGGCGGGAGCACGCGTTCGTGCACGTGAACATGAGGATCGAGGGGGAAACGCCTTTTCAGCTATTCTCCGCCATGTACGAGAAGCTAACAGGTATGCCTGCCTCTAGGAGCATCGGTGGACAAGAACTGCTGAAGGAGGTCACAAACGTGCTTAGGAGGAGCGGACTCCCCGCTATATTGGCTTTCGACGAGATAGAGTTCCACGCGAGAAGCTCGCTTCGCAGCGTGCTTTATGCACTGGTCAGACTTAACGAGGTGACCTCCAAGCTGGTACCAATGGCCATCGTATTCGTGGCGCGCGGGCTCGACTGGTTGAAACTGCTAGAACCTGCTGAGCGCAGTTCGCTAGGAAACCTGATTGTCAGGTATCCACCTTACTCGCGTGAACAGCTTTTCGACATCCTGTCTTTCAGGGCTTCAGAGGCTTTCGCGAGCGGCGTTATTGGAGACGACGTACTCAAGTGGTTAGCCGACTACACTTATACCTACATGTCGGGTGATGTCAGGAGGGCTCTCGACACGCTTCTTTATGCAGGCGTGCTCGCTGAGCAGGAGGGGGCCGGCAAAGTTACTTTAAGGCACGTGCTCGACGCTCTGCGCAACGTGGAAGCTTTCATAGCTCCGGCCGATATCGGGTCATTGACGGTCCGCGAGAAACTGCTACTTTATGCTGCACTGCAGCTCGTTAAGGCTAGGCCCTACGCCCGCCTCAGCGAGCTGTGGGAAGAGTACACAGCGCTCGCGGAGAGCTACGGCTTGGATGCTGGAAGCCTCGAGAGTTTTGAAGATATGGTGCAACGCTTAATCGATCTGGGTGCTCTCATGGCCGAAGGCCCAGCGCGAGTTGCACCAACCCCCTCTCTCAACTTGGAGGTGCTAAAGGAAGCGTTGAGGGATATTGAACGAGGGCTTGCGATAACCGGGCGGATCTAAATGATAATCGTCGATTACAGGGAAAGGGGTAGCGGAGTTCCCGAAGCGCTGATAAAGCTGGGCTCCCCGCTAGAGTTCAAGAGCTTAGACGTCGGCGACTACTTGGTTAGCAGCGATGTATGCATTGAGAGGAAAAGCAGCAACGATCTCGTATCCTCAATCATTGATAAGAGATTGTTCGAACAGGTGCGCCGGCTTAAAAGGGCCTATGGAAAACCTGTACTGATAGTGGAGGGGGGGCTCGCTGAAACGTTGAGGTTTCGCAGAGTTAGTTACCCACAGGTTTACGGCGCGCTAGCAGCTGTGATGAGCATGGGGGTAACCGTGCTCTCCACCACTAGCTACCTCGAAACAGCTCGCGTGATCTACTGCCTTTATACGCTCTCGGCAGGCACCAAAGGTCGCGTAAGCGAGCAGCTCCCACTGAAAAGCGTCAAGAGGGACGGCAGCAGCATAGAGGTCGTACAGCTTAACATGGTAGCTTCAATACCCGGCATCGATAGGGAGCTAGCAGAGAGAATCCTTCAGCACTTTAGGACCCCACGCCGATTCTTCAAGGCCACTCCTTCAGAGTTGAGGAGAATTAAAGGGCTAGGCCATGCCCGTATAGCGAAAATAATCGAAGTCCTCGACACTCTGCATCCTCACGCCGAAAAATGCGCGGGATAAAGAGCGACGTTTACGAGCCAGCGGAGGATACCTTCTTCTTAGCTAGGGGAGTTGATTGCTTGACCCCCTGCACAGCCTTGGCAGCCGAGATAGGCTGCGGTAAAGGTTTTGTCACGGAGGCTTTAGCAACCTACGCCGTTGAAGTCGTCGCCACAGACGTGGATTACGCCTCCGCCCAGGCCACTTGGCAACGTGCTAAAAGCAGAAGGCTAGATCACGCAATTCACGTTATCTGCTGCGATCGTTTAGAAGCCGTGCGGGTAGGCGAAGTGTTCGACTTCGTCGCGTTTAACCCGCCATACCTCCCAGAGGAGGGGGACAGTCGATGGTCAGGCGGCCCTACGGGCATAGAAGTCCCGCTGGCGTTCGCTAGATCAGCCTTGATGCGTCTCAAAAGGCTAGGTGTGATAGTGTTTCTCCTTTCTAGCCTGTCAAACTGGAGAAGCGCTCTTGAGGTGTTAAAATCGGCGGGTAACATCGTAAGTTTAATAGGGGCGATGCATGTTGGCCTCTTCGAGGAGCTACTCCTTGTCTTGTGTGCGAGACGGGTGACCCGTGTAGATGATGCCCACCCTTAGATTGGAGCCTTCAAGATCCCAGTCGCGGATTAGGGTCCCATTAACCAGTTCTTTATCTTCAACGAAGCGTACCTCAGAAGCCCTGGTTTCGACTTTTATGTAGTTGATCTTCGCTGCTAGAAGCTCGCGAATATCGGGAGGTGCGTAGATTTCCACCTCTATGATCGCTTCCACGGGGAGCGCGGCCATCTTCCTCATGAACTGGATTCTTCGCACAACATCCCTAGCAAGTCCTTCCCTAAGCTCTTCTAGTCCGGGCCTCGCTTCGATTACTACGTCCCCTTTCTCGAAGCTTTCCATCACGAAGCCTTCGATGCACCGCTCCTCGAACTCGACCATTTCGCGCTTAAGCTCGAAGACTCTACCATCCCGCGATTTTAGCAAATACACACCAGATACCTCGAGCTCGCGCTTGATTTCTCTCGCATCCGCGTTTTTAAGCAATTCTAAAACGAGCGGAGAGTCCGACTTGAAGAATGAGCCTATCGATTTGAGTACCGGTTTCATCTCAAGCCGAACGAACTCGGATCTCTTCTCAGCAGGCAGTACTTTAACCTCCTTTACATTCGCCTGGGACTCTATTACCCTTCTGAGCCTCGCGACCGAGCTAGCCACTTCTGGGTCATCTGTTAGAACGTATAGGCGGGGGAGCGGAACTCTGAGCTTTACGCCCACCCTCATCCTAGCCGCGGCAGCTCGCTCGACAATTCTCCTGGCAATCTCCATCTGCCTTTCAAGCTCCTCGTCGATCATCTCCTCCCTTACTTCTGGCCATGGCAGCATGTGGACGCTATCTGGATCATCTCGCATGCGGAAGGATTCGAGGTAGATCTGTTCCGCTGTGAACGGTATAAAGGGCGCCGCGAGGACTAAAAACTTCCTCAACGCATAGTAAAGCGTTGCGTAAGCTGAGAGCTTGTCCGTAATGTTCTCCTCAATCCACACGCGTGGCCTGATAAGCCTGATGTACCACCTGCTAACGTCTTCGACTATGAAGTCGCGAAGAGCTTTAGCCGCCTTATGCGTCTCGTAGTTATCCAGCCAGCGCGTTACGTTGGCCGTCAGCTTCTCGATCCGTGATAGTAGCCACCTATCCTCCGGACGCGCCTGATCGAGGTACTTCTCAATTGGGTGCTCCTTCGGATTGAAGCGATCGATACTCATGTACATTGAAGCAAAGACGTACACGTTCCACAGGATGTTCATGTCATCGTAGACCTCGGCCATTGCCTTCCAGGAGAACCTCATGTCCTCCCACGGAGTATTTCTCAACACGTACCAGCGGAAGACGTCCCTACTGCCCTTGTCGAAGTCAAGTACCTGCTCTGGTGCCACATAGTTACCCAAGGACTTGTGCATCTCCCTACCCCTCTCGTCGAGCATGAAACCGTGCATCACCACTGTCGTGTAAGGCCCTGTGCCGAAAGCTACCAGGCCACATCGCATCAGCGAGAAGAACCACCCTGCTATCTGGTCATGGCCCTCAATTATCACGTCTACGGGTCTCATCCTCTCGTAAGTTTCCTTATCGCTCGGATAGCCTAACGAGGCGTAAAACGCTACGCCCGAATCGAGCCAAACATCCATTACATCCGATACGCGCCTCATCACTCCACCGCAGTGCGGACAGCCGAAAGCGATCTCATCTATCCATGGCCTATGAAGATCCTCCAGCTTCAGCTCCCGCCCGACGAGAGACTCAAGCTCCTTCAGCGACCCGACTACAATCCTCCCGCCGCAACGCTCGCACAACCAGATTGGAGCGGGCGTCCCCCAGTATCTTTGCCTCGAGATAACCCAGTCCCTTAACCCCTCAACCCAACTCTTAAAGCGAGCCGAGCCGGCCCACTCTGGAAACCACCGTACTTTTTCGGCCTCCTCTATGAAGCGGTTTTTCAGGTGCCGTACGCGTATGAACCACTGTTGAGTCGCCCTCAGTATTAGCGGCGTCTTACACCTCCAGCATACCGGATATCGATGACTTATCCCCCCTTCCATGAACAATGCACCTCTAGCTCTAAGGTCAGATACGATTTCCGCGTTAGCCTCTCTTACACTCTTTCCGGAGTACTTGCCCGCCTCCTTTGTGAAAGCACCCGTATCGTCAACTAGCATAACAACGGGTAGCCCGTACTCGAGCCCCACTTCGAAATCCTCTTCACCGTGCCCTGGGGCACAGTGAACCAGCCCCGTTCCTTCTTCTGCGCTCACGTACTTGCTAGAGAGAACGATTCTATGCTGGATGCCCTTTTGCGCGTCAATGAGGTCGGCTAACGGGTGCTCATACTCGAGCCCGAGCAGCTCCCTGCCCTTTACTCGCTTGATAACCCTGAACTCAGCAATGTTAGCTTCACGCATAACCGCTTCCAGCCTAGATTCTGCTAGCAGCAGACGCTCGCCGCCAACCTCAACCCACACGTACTCGAGATCGGGATGAACCATTACAGCAACGTTGGCTGGGAGAGTCCACGGCGTGGTAGTCCATACGAGCAGGTACTCGTTCGCCCTCCCCTTCACGGGGAATTTAACGTAGATGGATGGATCAGTCAACTCCCTGTACTCCGTCACCTCGTAGTCAGCAAGGGCGGTCTCGCACCTGGGGCACCAGTGCACAACCCTCAAACCCCTTTCCAGCAATCCCTGTTCCTCAGCCCTCTTAACAAGCCACCAAGCCGATTGAATGTACTCGGGGTCAAGCGTCATGTACGGCTTATCCCAGCGTAGCGAAACCCCGAATTCTTCGAACCACCTCGACATGGAAAGAGCATTTCTTATGGAGAATTCCTTACACTTCTCCACGAACTTATCGATACCGTAAACTTCGATATCCTTCTTCGACTTAAAGCCCAGCTCCTGCTCTATTTTAACCTCGATGGGTAGCCCGTGGCAGTCGTAGCCTGGGGTATCGACAACAGCCAGGCCCTGCATTCGCCGGAACCTGACGATAGCGTCCTTCAGGATTTTGTTCCAAAGTGTACCGATGTGCGGGGTGTCAGCTGAAGTGTACGGGGGGCCGTCGAGGAAGTAGAACTTGCGCCCCCCTTTCAACGCTTCGCGAAGTCTTTCGTAAATCCTCTCGCGCCTCCAGTACTCGAGCACCTGCCGCTCGTACTCTTTTGGCCTAAACTCCTGGGCGAGGGCTCTCACATGGTTTAGCTCAGCCACAACACCCCCTTTGTTGCGCCATTTAATCTCCACCGCGGATAATGGGGGTCACCGGGCATCGTGAGCAGGTTAATTTGAAAAACTTTTCGCGTGCAGCAACTGTGCGCAAAGAATTTACCCCCCAGTTCTCCGGCTCAATCGGGCCGGTAGCTCAGACTGGGAGAGCGCCCGCTTCGCAAGCTCGACTCAAATGAGCGGCCGAGATCGCGGGAGGTCCCGGGTTCAAGTCCCGGCCGGTCCACCACGCTTCTTCGATAACCCACACTAGTTTCCTGCTTCCAACAACCTTTTTAGAATGTTGAGCTGCGCTACCATGTGGACGTAAGATCGTTGAGCGAAGATCCCGGGCTTTACGATGAGGTTAGAAAGTTGATTAATAGGGCCCTTTTTAACGACTTTGTTGATAGAAGGTTCTTCCGCCTCTTAACAGTTGATGACCCTAACTTTGATCCAAAGCTCTCGCTAGTGTGCTTGCGGAATGGCAAGGTTGTGGCGACAGCGATGGGCATCAGAAGGGTTAAGGAGCCCTCAAGCATGGTTGATAAACAGAGGGAGATCGCCTGGATAAAGGTTCTCGCCTGCCCTCCAGATCACACAGCAGAGCTTAGAAACCTTACCGCTGTACTGGAGGAGGAGCTTCGCAGGAGCGGTGCGAGAATGGTCAGGGTGTCCGATTACGCAAGCTGGTACTTGTCGCCCGGCATCGATTTAGAGTACGAGTGGCTGCGAGCTTTGCTTGAACATCTTGGATACAGGAAGGTTGGGGAAGCTGTGAACTACGAGGTTGACATGTCCAAGTACAGAACACCCTCATGGGTTCAAAAGCTTGAATCTGAATTAAAGCAGCAAGGGTTCATCCTTAGGGAGGCCACAACTCAGGATCAGGATAGGCTGTACGAATGGATTGAGCGCTTCTTCTCTCCGTTTTGGCGCATCGAGGCTGAACTGGCGATGCGATCTGAGGAGGGTGGTGTACTGATCGCCGAGAAGGATGGTGTCATCGCCGGTTTCTCTGTATACGGTGCTTTGAGGCCCGACTTCTTTGGACCGATCGGAGTCGATCCCGGCGTGAGGGGGAGGGGGCTTGGAACCGTGCTCCTTTTTAGGAGTCTGGAGCGCATGCGTGAAGAGGGGGTTCGCGTTGCGACTATACCTTGGACGCTTCACCTCACTTTTTACGCACAGGTACCTGGCGTTACGAAGATAAGGCTGTTCAACGTAATGGCAAAAGAGCTGGCTTGATCGAAGCTGGAGTGGACGAGGCCGGGCGCGGTCCCGTGATAGGCCCTCTAGTGGTGGCCTGCGTCGTCCTTGACGAAAGGGGGGTTTCGGCGCTTAGGGGTATTGTGAGGGATTCAAAGAAACTGATCCCCCATAAGCGGCTTAAACTGTCAAAGCTGATACGGAACGTAGCGCTGGAGGTGAAGACTAGGGTTGTAGAGCCCTGGGAAATCGATTGGGCTGTCGAGAATCTGGAGAGGGGGTTAAACGAGCTCGAGGCCATAGTGACAGCTGAGCTCGTGAACGAGCTGGTATCGCCGGTCTTCAGGGTCTACTTAGACTCACCGGATCCTCTACCTAAGCGCTATGCAGAGCTCGTTGGTAGGCATCTGAAGCGGAAAGTAGAGGTCGTAGCTTCGAATAAAGCGGAGGATACATACGTGCATGTTGCAGCCGCCTCTGTAATCGCAAAGGTTGAGCGAGAAAGGCTGATCAACGATCTGAAAGCGGTGTACGGAGATTTTGGCTCTGGCTATCCCTCCGATCCAAAGACGAGAGGGTTCCTCCTAAGGTACTTGAGAGAGAGGCGAGAGCTACCCCCCATAGTGAGGAGGAGCTGGAAGACGCTACTGAAGCTTGAGTAGCCTGTCCACACTGACCTCCTCCAATCGGCCCTCCCTGATCACCGCCACCCTCCTGCCTTCAATTGCTGCAGCCAGCGCGAGAGCAGCGCTAAGCAATCCGTCGTCTGAGTCCAGCGCTACGATATCCGCTTTCGATATTAGTAATCTCAGCTCTTCCACTAACCCGTCAAGACTGTCGCTCTTTACAGCAATAACCTCAGTGGCTGGAGGCCTTAACCCTTGAGCCCGCAGCCTACTCCGCAGCTCGCGGACGAGCCTCCCATCCCCCCTCCTGGTGGCTAGCAAAACAAGCTGCGGCTGGTAATTGCGCACAAGCTCTACCACCTTACTCACGTCTACGCCAACGGGGGCTAGAAGCCTGATCTTTAGCGATGCCCACTCCAGCACTATGCCTCTGACAAATGCGACCACCTCTTGCACGTAGCTCTGGTAGAAACGGCTGTAGATGGATAAAGGCTTAACCTTAACCGCGACACTGTAGAACTCGGGACCAACGGGCTTAACCACGGCGATTACACTTGCGGTGAAGGGGCGCCCCCCTCCTCTGCTGTAGGTGAAGGATACCTCGTAGAGGGTGCGTCCATCTACGATCGAAGTGCTCGCACCGACTCTTGCGGTGGACCTCTCGATGCCGCGCTCCTCCTCTCTCAACCTCTCAGCTAGGTAATCCACGAACTGAGCTACTCTTTCCGCCGAAACCCTTATCGGAATTTCCACGTACCATTCTCCCCCTACAACCTGAGCTTCAAGCTTCCACCTCCTCCGGAGGGACGGAGTGACGTATTGAGACGCCTTGAGCGAGGGAACGAGTGCGGCGGCGAGTGAGGATGTTATTGAGAGGGTTACAACCCCCATCATGTCCCACACGCTGGTCTTAACGTCTACCGGTAGCGCTACGCCAGCCCACTGAACCACTCTGAACGCCGACACGCCAACTATGTAGCCTAGCGAGCCGCCAACGAAGCCTAGGAGCAAGGCTTCGGAAAGGAATACCAGGAGTATGTGCGTTGGATTCATGCCAACCGAGGCCATGGTGACGATCTCGCCTCTTCTTTCGTATACAGACGCCAGAACTACGGATGCTACGTTGATGAAAACCAATGCTACCGGGAGAATCGCTTCGCTACCCCTGTACTCTATAGTGGGCCCAGTGAAGTAAACGCGCTGGTAATCACCGGCTGGGAGTGCTACAACTACGTAGTCCGATTGTAGAGCCAGTCTTTCAGCGAGCGCTCTGAGATCGTCTGGGCTGCTGGCTTCCGCATACAACCTTGAAATGAACCCTCCGAGCCTTAATGCCGTGAGAGCTGGGACTATGATGACTTCGTCGGGGTGCGCAACACCGACGCTGCCGTCTGGTTGTAGTACGCGCGGGAGCAGGTCGTACCCTCCAACGTCTCGGATCCTCCCAAGCTCCGCAGGATCGAAGAAGCCGATAATCTTCAATTTTACTTCGCCCACCTGTACCACATCCCCCGGCTTAACGCCCAAACCCTCAAACGTTGAGCTGACAAAGGCTACGGTGAGGAAATCCTGATGCCCGGTACGTGAAGGAGGAGTGACAAGAGGCAAGCTTATCGGGGTGTAACCGTAAAAGCCTATAAAGCCGCGTATCAGCCGCCCCGAGATAACGGCGTAAGGCTCCGCTCTCGCGCGGCTTTCCACCTTGAAGCCGTACCGTAGGACCTCTGGTTGAGAGGAGAGGTACATGATGTCAGCCAGGCTCAGTTCCCCTCCGCTGAAAGCAGCGAGAACGTTGGGAGCGTCTTGGGGGTGCGGGACGGTCGTTACCAACTCGCGCAGGCTAACGAAGTAGTTGACGGACGTTAGGTTTGTAACTGCGAGCGCGAAAGCGGCTACTGAGAGGAGAGTTAGGCAGGTTCTCAGCCTTCTCCTCCTGAGGTTACGCGCGGCAATCGAGAGGGCCGAGGTTGCAGCCGCCAGCAGAGGGACCCCTTTTTCGCTTCTCAAGCCTTCAAGGAGGTATGGGAGGAGGAGCATTAGGACTAGCACGAAGAAACTAACGTACAGAGCGATGAAGAGCTCCATTGAGCCGAGGCCTGAGAAACCGGGGTAAGTGAAGTACATCAGAACTCCCAATCCGACTAGCAGGAGCGTTCCCGCGGCAGGGCGAGCGGATTCGTTTTCCACGATAAGCGAGCTTAGGCCAAACGAGACGAGAATGATCATGAGTAAAAGCAGGGGTAAGTTCAGCTGCGCGGCTGACCTGAGCTCATTCAACCGGGACATTACCCCCTTGAGCAGTAGGGACGCTTCCGCGATAGAGGCTGCGGCTCGCTCAGGGTATGCTTCGATCAGATCAGCCGCAGCTTCCAGCAGCCTGGAAGCCCTATCGAGAAGCTGCTTGCTCAGCCCTAGGTAGAAGCCCTGTCGCTCGAGAGATGCGAGCATCGATTTGGCCTGGCGCATCTCCCTCTCACCTCTAGCCAAGGACTGCTGAGCCAGGCTCGAGGCGAAAACCCCTTCGACAAGACGTTCATTCGGCGCAAGCTCGACCTCCCTTCGAACCACGATCGCCCCATCCACCTCAAGGCTCAGTGTGACGGGAACACCGGCCGGCACGATGAAATCGTTACCGCGGAGATTGAGCAGCACCCTGAGCTCAGGATCGTCGTACACCGTGATTATCGGGCTTTCGGGGCGAACCCCTGCCTCCACTCGAAGCCGCAGAGTAGGGGTACGCGCGACTTGAGGAGTGAGCAGGGGTAGCCTTACGGTGTAGATCGCACCTTCTACGAGCCTTACTGTGAGGCTCGTGGTACCGGGGTTTAGTGAGGGAAGATCTACTCTCACGGGAGTATAGGGTGTTGCACCGTCGAAACGGGGGCCTATTATCGTGACCTTAGAGCCGGCTGATACAGCGAAGCTTAGCTTCCCACCCTCGCTCGTCACGTAGAAGTTGAATCTATCAGATGCTACGTAGAAGGTTAATCGGCCCTCCACGCCTTCCAGGTTTACAACCACCCTGCTAAGCGGCTCTACGGCGAAGTAGATCTCATCCTTGTCGATTAACTGACCCTCGCGCAGCAGCTCGGCCTCAAATCTGATCCACCTCAGCCCCTCGGTGGACGCGGGAGCCTCCATACGTAGGCTCTGAACAAGCCTTGCTGGCTCCCAGGCTGCCGGGAGTGTAACGTTCACAGCACCCTCCGCTATCAGTTGGCCACTGACGGCGTCGCTCATCCTCCACCTAACCATCGCACTTCCGGTCTCGTTGGCTAGGTCATTTACGACCCATACGTCGGCCTTGAAAGTGGAGTTCGCCTTATAGACGACCTGAACCCCCCTACTCTCGAACTCCCCACCAATTGCGACGATCACCTTCAAGGGTTTAAACATCTCAGCGACCGTGTAGTAGGCCAGCTTAGGGATCCCAAAGTAGTCAACAACGGAGAACGAAGCCTGCGGGAAGCAGTCTCTGAAGAGGAAAACAGCTGCTCCAGCCGTCACGTTGAACTTGAGGACCCTGTACCTGGCTATAGCTATCCGCAGCAGATTTGCCTGGTACCGCTGGCTCGCTTCGACGTAATCGACCAGCGAGGGGTAGTCGCGAGGCTGACCAAAGGGGAGCTGGAATGCCCGCGGCGCATACAGACCTCGGTAGACAAGGTCGTAGAATTCCGGGCTCCCCTCTTCAATAGGCCACTTCGAGACATTTACGATCCTCCAGAAGGGGGAGGTGATAGAGGGCAGGGATTGTGCCCCGAATTCTGTCGGGAAGGTTGAAGCGTCGTAGAGGAAGTCCGTCCAGCTGCCGCTAAACCAGCCGTGGTATACGTGCTGATCCTCATAACCACCACCCGTGATGATGGGTCGGCTATGACCATCCAACGATGAGATTAGAGCCGCCAGAGCGGTGTCAAGATCGCGATTCACGCCACGCCTGTAGAGGTCGCCCATCCACTCGCAGGCCCACGGAGGCTCATTGTGTACAGTCCAGATCACAACGCTCGGGTGGTTGTAGAGGAGTAGTACCATCTTCGCTATCTGACGGTGCGCGCTCTCAACGAAACGCCCGTACTCAGCACCGCTGAGCCTTGAGGCGTAGGCCCATATTAGTGGGCTGTCCGCTTGAACGGCCAGGCCCATCTCATCAGCCAAACTGTAGAACTCAGTGGGTCCCACGTGCGCGTAGACTCTGACGAAGTTCGCATGCGCGTCTACGATCGACCTTAAATCCCGGTAGAGGGTGTCCGTCGAGGCGTTGACAAGGAAGAAATCGTGGATGTAGTTAAACCCCCTCAGGAAGACGCGGCGGCTGTTTAACACGAATGTTGCTCGCCCCTTTACGATCTCGCTGCCTCTCAGGGACCGTATCCCGAACCGTACCGATGATGAGCCCATGAGGACACCGTCCCTGGAGCGTATCTCGTACCGGAAAGAGTAAAGGTGTGGAAAGCCCTGATCCCACGTCCACCACAGTCTTGGATTCCGTAGGGTGATTTCGAACTCAATCCACCTTCTATCATCTTTTCCGATCTCAAAGGTTAACTGCCCATCGACTCCCTCGCCCTCGAAGTTGTAGGGTGAAATACTGTAACGAAGCACACATTGGGCACGCTCCCCAACGTTGGAGACGTAGAGCCTAACCCTGACTCTGGCTGAACTGTCTTCAGGTACGGCGTCGATTAGAACAACGTTTACCGCTACGGGCCCACTAACGGCTAGAACGACCGGTTTCCAAAGCCCTATCGGGACAAACCACTCGTAGTTTCGTGGCAGCTTGCCGAGCGCCCAGCGTGGGTAAGGCTTTACGTTCCCGTCGCCGAATATACCTATGAAAGCCCTCTTGTTGTCCAAATCAAGTTCTACCGGGGATGATAAGCACACCACCAGAGTGTTTGAACCGCCGAAATTCAGTAGGTCGGTTACGTCGAAGTAGAAGGGGGAAAAGTAGCCCTCGTGCTCACCTAGGTAGATGCCGTTAAGCCAAACCGCAGCGCGATAAAACGCTCCTAGGAAAATCAGCCTGACGCGGTTGCCCCCCAGACCCTCCGGCAAGCTAAAATCGCGCCTCAGCCAGACAGTCGAGTTGGCGACTGTAGCGGCATGCGTGAAGGGTACAGTGACTGTCCTCCAGTCAGCGACCGGTGCGTCGGGCCTGAAGAGCTCCTCGAGGACCCCCTCGTCGTAGCTCTTCACCGTGTAGAGCCACTCTCCGCTGAGATCGATAAGGTTGGTCGCGAACAACTCAGGTTGAACAAAGTGCTCCAGCACCTTTTCTACGACACCCACTTCACCCAGGACGATGCCTCTATTCAGCTCTGGCAAGATCACTGTGAAGATCGTTAAAGCGACGATGGCTGCGCTGGCCAAAGCCGCGATCCTTGAAGATCCCATCGGAAGACCGACGAGCGTCGGATAAAAACTTTAATGAAAGCATGTTAGACGCCAACAGATGCTCGTAAAGGTCAAGGTCCTGCTTGAAGCACTAGCACTGGGCGCAGTGCTGATGTTCGGTATAGCATCGGTCAAAACTTTCTTCCGCGACGGCATTCCTCCGGGCTGGGATCATCCACCGCACCTCGTGTGCTCCTACCTTACTTCGAGGTACTTCTTTCCCCGCATCCTGGGTTGGGATCCCTACAACAACTTCGGTTGGGTCTTTAACCAGTTCTACAATCCGGGGGCCTACCTACTAGTAGCGCTCATCGATCGAGCCTTCGCCGGCATTATCGATATACTGGTAGCTTATAAGATAGCCCTGGTCGTTACCTACTTGCTACCGGCCGTAGGCGCCTACGCTCTCGCGAAAGCGCTGGGAAGTGGTTACACGGGAGCGACTCTCGCAGCGCTACTCTCCCTGCTGATTCTACCGGGGGAGTCGGAGTGGCTCGACGCTGGTCTAAAGCAATTGTACTACATCGGTATGTGGCCCCACAGGCTGGGAATAGGCTTGGCACTTCTAGCTTTGGCCGCCTACTGGAGCGCCTTAGGCAAGCGGGGAGCAGCGTGGCTCCAAAGGGTATCCCTAGCCTCTCTGCTAGGTGCAGGAGCAGTTCTGAGTCACGTCATGACCGGTGCTTCACTCCTCATCGCCGAAACGATTGCCGCAGCGGCACATACCGTTCGGCGCGTTATGCTTGCCGAGGGTGCGGGAAGAAAGAGAGTATTAGCAGCTTCAAGAGGAGGTCTGCATGTCCTTGTCACGTTCCTAGCCACGGTAGCCGGCACGTTCGGCCTGTTGGCATTCTGGCTGGTTCCGCTCTTGCTCACAAACGCAACCTATCACAGCTTACCAACGATTAGCTGGTATACGGGCCCTTGGGGCTTCCTACACTTCCTCTCCTCTCTCGGGATGCTGCCTCTAGCGTTCACGGCAGTATCTCTGCTGCTCTCCGGTTTAACCGTTAAGCGGGCACTGCTCCCCTTAACGCTGACTGCCGTAATCTCATCTATCCTACTGTGGCTCATCGGAGCTCTATTCCCATACGACGGCTACCTCGGCCTAAGGCTCCTTGTCGCTGCCCTCTTTCTGCTGATAGTTTCGTCGCTCAGCCAGATGCCTGGCCCAGCGATGCTGCTATCCATCACCTCAGTGCTCCTGACCATTGCTACTGGCCCTGACACGTACCGATTCCAGGTGCTTTGGTGGAGCATCGATCTCAACAGAATTCTACCGTTTAGCGAGTGGTATGCGTACTACAAGTTCGCCGGTCTCGCCCGCTATCTCGCATTGACCGTTGCGGCGCTAGGCCTCTCTGCAGTGCTGGAGAGAGCCTATGCTGCGTCGAAGCGGCTTAAGGGCTCTGCTGCGCAGCTCGCGCTCGGTGGATTTGGTCTTTCGCTCCTGCTCTTAGTATGGGCCCTCTTAGGCTCACACATCGCGCAGACCGACATCTACTACCCCTTCTCTGACACGCTGCGCTTCAAGATGGACACCGACTTTCCGGGAATAGCCGACATGGTGGATGTAATGGAGTGGGTCAGGAGCAACGTTCCTGACAACACGTATGTTTTCTACCTAGATACGTTGTGGAAGCTTGGGGATTGGAGCCGACTTCCAGTTTCTCACTACTTCTACCTCTCATCGATGATCACTGGGGTGCCGCAGGTGGGAGGGGGGTTTGGCACTAGGTACATAACTCAACCCATCGCGAACACGGAAGCCGACCATTTGTTGGGTCAACCCATCGAATGGCTCGTTAGAAACCCTGAAAGAGTGTACGAGATGGCGAAGCAGTTGGGGATCAGCTACTTCGTGATATTTGATAACAGGCTGTCATCGTCGCTAAGGGCGAGACCTGAGTTGTTCGAGGATGTTTACAGGAGAGGCTCGTTTCACGTTTTCAGAACCACGACCTTCAACCCGATCGTAAGCATTGACGAAGGCGAAATCGTGAGTGTAACGATAAGACCAAACTCTATAGTCGTGCGCTATCGAGCGGGCAACGCCACAGTAGTGAGGGTAAGGCAGGTCTACTTCCCCGGCTGGACGGCATACGTTAACGGTCAACCTGTGCACGTGGAATCCTATTACCCTGAGATCCCCACCTATGTATGGGTTCCGGGGGATGGAGTCATCACTAACTATAGGGTGCCATTCATCAAGGTCGCTGTACCTTCGGGCGAGAACACGCTTCATCTTCAGTACGAACTGAACACGTGGGGGGATTACGTAACTCTTTTTACGGCTTCCTTCATATTAATAGTTAACGTTATTGCAATATCTCTCAAACATAACTATTATTATTTTCTTCCTAAAATTTTACGAATTCTTAAAGGATGATCGTGTTGAGGATGCTGTTGCAGAACGCAGATTTATAACTGCACTGTAGTGTTACTCTCGATGAAGGCGACTACATCAACAACATTGATCACAGTCATCGTCGTGGTCGCGCTCAGTGGTATAACCTTCCCTCAACCGATTGCCCTCAGCATCGGTATTAATGATGTCGCATACGATGGGGGGCAGCTATACCTCTCCCTGACTAACGGCACATTAGTATCGTATAGTGGTGAAGCATGGATTTGGAGGTTAACATTCGAGGGTTATGGTATCCCTGTTTTTCTCACGCCGGCTCCTCCCTACGGACTTCTGGTGTTAACCGACGCTGCGTGGCTGGGGCTCATCGCACGTGATGGAAGACCAATGGGATGGGCGAAGGTTAGTATCGATCCCAACGCCGTAGCGAAAGGAAGGGGAAAGCTACTTTACGCTAACGGATTAGCGCTAATTTACGCCGGTGGGACGGCATCAGCCGTCAAAGTGCCCGAGCTTAAGCCGCTGGACTACTATAGCATACGGAACACGTTCTTAGGTGGCAGCATTAGCTCGCGCGGCGACGCTATCGTGCTCTACGGCTTCGACACGTTTTGCTCAATCTGCATTCAAAATGAAGAGAAACTGTTGCTCATAATCAAGCCGGAAACGGGAGATCTTCTCTTTCGTGGCGTTGTAACGCACCTGAGAGACGCCGCTGTATTTTGGCGTCGAAACTGGTTGATCCTGGCTAAATGGGATGCTATGTACGTTTACAATCTGGAGGACAGGGGTCTGGAAAAGCCCGTAAGGGTCTACGCCTACGCTCAGCCAATTGATAGGTGGCTGAGCTGGGGGTTCTCCCCGAGCGGTAACCTTTTCCACTATATTTTCGCCAGCGGTAATTCGCTGAGCTTAGTCGTCGTAGACATCGAGAGCGGATCGACCATCTCCCGCGACGTGCCCTTAACGCCTGCGCGACGTGTTCTGTCGTCGATTGATGACAACTACAGGTTAGCAATTTTAAGCTACAATACAGTAGTTGAGGCAGCTTACGTCGTTTTCAGTGATGCAACGGGAGGGATGCTGATGGAAGCCTTGAGGGACCTTGGCGCCCCTAGGGCGATCAGGATCGCGGTGGACAGAGCTATCGCCTTGTTCGATAGAGGCTTCGTAGTAATGCCCCCATTAGTAACTGGTACTACGAGAGAGGGGTCGAAACTAGCGCACCTCGTGGTGCAGGTCATAGATGAGGAGGGTCAGCCCTTCCACGGAGCGCTCGTCTGCGCTAACACCAGCTGCGTTACAACGTCATCAACGGGCGTCGCCGAACTTGCTCTGGAACCAGGAACGTACCTTCTGACCGTCAGGCACTCCTTAGCTCAAGAGTTTCAAACATCGTTCACTATACAGGGCAACTTGACTAAGCTCGTAACGCTCAGAAGGCTTTATAGTTTAAACGTTAATGTTAATGTTTCTACAGAAAAGAAGTTGACTGAAGGCTGCATAATTAGGGTTTATGACGTGCAGGGCACTAAGTTGGGTGAAGCGAGCAACTGCACGGCCACGTTCAGCCTTACTAGGGGTCTGTACGCCGTTGAGGCTGAGGCTGCGCAACAAGTGGTCAAGCAAATCGTCGCTATCCAAAGCGACACCCTTCTTAATTTCCTGCTGATCGAAAGACCTTCATTCACCCTAACCGTTAGCGTGCTCGACGAAAACGGTACAGCTCTTCGCGACGCTTTCATCAAATTGCTTGACTCCCGTAACGTTACCGTAGCCTCCGCTCAAGGTAAACTCGTTCTCCAACTGGCTCCTGGTCGCTACACAGTACTGGTCCAGAAACCCGGTTACCTGAACTGGAGCTCTACGCTTGAATTGAACGACAATTTAAGCGTAGAGACAATGCTTACGCGTTATCCGCGGACGACCGTACACGAAGGAGAGCCCGATGAAACCCGATTAGTTGCCGCCTCAGCGGCATCGTCGCTGATAACCGCTACTCTGGTCGTTGCTGCGCAGCGATTTAACCTCCCTGAGCGCGTTGTTAAACAGGCTTCTAGAGTAAGTTCTAAGCTTAGGATGAAGAGAAGTAGGAGACGTGCGAGCTAGGCAAGCAGCACTAATTTCGGTTTTCTCCGCACTAGCTATAGCTGCTAGGCTCCTAAAGCACGCGCTTGCAGGAACCCTTCAATTCGTGAACATCCCACTGATAGCGGCGATGGTGGCCGCGCACGCGGGAGGTTCTCTCGTTGGTGCCTTAACAGGGGTTCTATCGTTCCTGGGGAGCGATGCCGTACTGGGTCTGGGTCCCTGGACGCTCGTGAACTCTTCGCTCGCCGGCTTAATAGGAGCTGCCTGGGGATCCATCGACACGAAGAACAGCTCTTCGGTAAGATTGTTCGTTTTTGCTTTCCTACTCGTCTTCCTGTACGATGTGGTTTCGTCGTTCGCCCTATATGTTCTTTTCATAGGCGATGCACGCGTAGCACTCCTCTACGCTCTGGTAGGCCTCTTTTTCCCAGTAATGGGCGGATACATGGTGGGGATAGGACCCTTAACAGAGCTTGTTACGGCGGCTTCAGTAACGCTCTTGATCAATAGGATCAACAGAATAGAGTTGCCTCTGCTGCGATGATCTAGAGACTCAATGCTGTTAGCATCTCATTGACGGCCTTTGCCAGGCTCTCAGCTACGCTAACCCTAGAGACCGGAGAGGGAACGGTATCGGTGGCGACAACTTCCCTCACTCCAGCAGCGTACAATCGATCTAGAGCACCCGATACAAGCAGAGCGTGAGTGCACGCCGCGTACACGTTGAGAGCCCCCTCTGTAAGCACCGATTTGGAGGCCGCGGCTATAGTTCCACCGGTGCTTATGATATCGTCGACTATTAGTACGTCTCTTCCCCTCACGTCTAAGCTCTTGGGCACCACCTTCACTTCGCCCGTGACCCGGTCCCTGACCTTCTCCAGGTAGTCGTACTGAGCACCCAGCAGCTGAGCAGCCAGCTGAGCTCTGTGCAGAGCCCCCCTATCTGGTGCCAGTACCACGGGGTTGCTCAATCTGCCCCGAAAGTATCCGATTAAAGCCTCAATGGGAATAACGTTTGTGTGGGGTATCTCCAGCCACTCATCAAGCGAGGAAGGCCGGTGAAGATCTACAGTAATCAGCGCGTCAGCACCGGCAGCTTCGATCGCTTTGAAGATAACCTTGACGCTTATCGGTTCACCCTCGAGGAACCTCTTATCCTGCCTAGCGTAGGCCACGTACGGAACAACCACGATAACGTGCTTAGCCCCAGCCCCTTTAGCGGCATCGATCGCCAGCAACAGCTGCAGGAACCTTTCGTCCTGAGGCTGGTACAGCGAGTGGACAAGCACGACCGTTGAGCCCTCAAGCCTGTAAGGCACGCGGACGTACTTCTCCCCGTCGGGGAAGACCTTCTCATCGACAGCTATCATGCTGCACCCCAGCAGGGTGGAGAGGCGCGCCGCCAAACCTAGCGACGAACTTGTCGCAATAACCTTCACGTTCACGTAGCGAGCGCGCGCAATCCCTCAAAAGCTTAATGCATAGCTATCAACTCTGCTCCAGCGCTGCTACCACGGCCTGGCCTAAAGCTATACCGCCGTCACCGGGAGGGATGCCGATAGGCAGCAGGACCTTTCCCAGCACCCTCCTTAACCCTTTTATGATGTAATCGTTTACCGCAGCCCCTCCGCTGGCAATCACAATCGGTTTTTGATCGGGGATCTTATTGAGTATCAGTTCCGCCAGCGCTTCCCCGAGTCTGGTTAAACAGGTATACGCAAGATCGCGCACGCTGTAGGAGTCGCGAGCGGCGAGTAGCGAGCTTATGAACTCCGAGGTCATTACGGTATCGTCCTGAACCTCGATCTTCAGCTTGTCCACAAGCGCTCCACCACGTGCAGCCGCCTCGAGCTTTACCGCCGGTTCACCCTCGTACGTTCGTACTCCACAAACTCCCAGCAGCGCGGAAACAGCGTCTAAGAAACGCCCCACGCTCGATGAGTAGTAGACCTTGTCGCTTCGCGCAGCTGCCTCTAGCTCCAAGCGCCCCCCAGGCAGCGTCTTATCGAGACCCAGAGATGAGCAGGCCATTAGCGCCTCGTCCAATCCGATCTTTTCCGCCAGAACCCGCACCACTATTCTAGCCGGGTAAACAGCGGCTCGGTCGCCCCCCGGTAGCGGAAGGTACTCTAAGTGCCCCACCCTCTCGTAGCTCCTATAAGTCGCCAGCATCACTTCACCACCCCACAGCCTGCCATCATCGCCGTAGCCGACGCCGTCCATCGCTACTCCGACCACCTCAGCATCCAGCGGCAGACCTCGCGACGCCATAGCTGACACGACGTGGGCGTAGTGGTGCTGGACCTTAACGTGGGGAATGCCCTTTTGCCTGGAAAGCGTTCCAGCTAGCTCGCTCGTAACGTACCGAGGGTGCTTATCGGATGCTACAACCTTAGGTTCGATCCTGTAGTTAGCGAGCAGGTAGTCTATCGATGAGAGCAGGAATTCAACGTTTTCTAGGTTATCCATGTCCCCGACGTACTGGGTGAGCACAACTTTATCCTCAAAGGCAACCGCGCCGGCGTTATCGAGATGAGCACCTAGGGCTACAGCCTCTGAGCCGAGTTGGAAGGGAAGGTTAACCCATTTTGGTGCGTAACCTCTGGCTCTCCTTATCAACTGTGGCTCGCCATCGGTGATCCTGACCACACTGTCATCAACGCGGTTTACGATCTTCCTGTTGTGAAGAACAAAGTAATCCGCTATCCCTCGCAACTCCACTAGAGCTTCTTCACCCTTGCATATCGGTAAACCACTGCGGTTACCGCTTGTCATTATCAGGAACTTATCTCGGGTCTCATTTAGCAAAAGGAAGTGAAGCGGAGTGTATGGCAGCATAACCCCCAGCTCTGAGAGCCCGGGGGCCACGAGCTCCGACACCGGTGACCCTTCCCTCTTCGGGATCAGCACTATCGGCCTGTGAGGGGAGATCAGCAGGCGTATATGATCCTCCGCCGGATCCGCTAACCTTTTGACAATCTCCACGTCCAAGGCCATGATCGCGAACGGTTTCTGCGGCCTACGCTTCCTTTCCCGAAGCTTCATAACCACGTCGTCATCGCTCGCCAGCGACGCTAGATGGAAGCCCCCTAGACCCTTCACTGCCACTATTGAGCCCTCCTCTATCAGAAGAGCCGCCTCACGCAGAGGGTCGTCACAAGGGATCACTTTTCCGCTGGCGTCGACTAGGGCGAGGCGCGGGCCGCACTTGGGGCAGCTAATGCCTTGAGCGTGGAAGCGCCGCACGTTCTCGGAATCCTTATACTCCCGTAAGCACTCGTCACAAAGGGGAAAGTCGTTCATAGAGGTGTTCTCCCTGTCATACGGCGCCTTGTACATCATCGAGAAGCGGGGGCCGCACCATGCGCAGGAGTTGAAGGGGTAGCGGTACCATCGGGAGGCGGGATCTGTGATCTCCCTCAAGCAGTCAGGACAGACGCCGATGTCGGGGGGTATCTGCGACCTCTTGACCAGGCTTTCGCCGCTGCTCTTTATCGCAAATGTTTCGAAGAATTTCGGCTGCACCCAAGCCACGGTTATTCCGTCCAGCTCAGCTGGAGGTGGCCTCTGAACCTTTAGGGCTCGGAGGAACTCCTCAATAGCCCTTTCATCTCCTTCCACCCATATTTCAACTTCAGATCCACCCAGGTTCTGAACGTAGCCGTATAAACCGAGTTTAACAGCTAGTCTGTAGACAAAGGGTCGAAAGCCCACGCCTTGCACTACACCTGTGACCCTGATTAGCGCTGCACGCCTCACAGCGGTAAGACACTGGCATAGGCATTTTTTAAGGCTTAACCTCACCTCTCATGCTTGTGGTTCTGCTACTCAGGCTGGGGGAAATCACGATAAAAGGCCCCCGTACTAGAAGGAGGTTTGAGAAGCTATTGCAGAGGAACATAAAGGAGGCGCTCCACTCCGCCGGCATCGAGTATACCGAGAGACGTGAGGGTGGAAGGATATTCATCTACTGTCAAAACGAGGATAAGGCGCTCGAAATCCTTCGAAGGGTCTTCGGCATCAAGTCGCTCTCCAAAGCTGTTGAAATAGAGTTCACGGATCTCGACGATTTAGTCGCCAAGGCCGAGGAGGTCTTCAGGGAGAAGGTTAAAGGGAAACGGTTCGCTGTGAGGGCTCGGAGAGTAGGGTCCCACAGCTTCACGTCGCTGGACGTAGAAAAAGCCCTCGGAGCCGCACTGCTAGGGTACGGGGCAGGGGTCGACCTCGAGAACCCCGATGTAACAGTCTACGTTGAAGTGCGCGGGCAAAGAGCGTACCTCTACACAGACGTCGTAAGAGCGTACGGTGGATTGCCCATCGGGAGCGAGGGTAGAGTTCTGGCGCTGGTGTCCGGAGGCTTCGACTCGGCCGTCGCAGCATGGTTTATGCTGAGGAGGGGGGCTGAGGTCCACTACCTCTTATGCAGGCTCGGAGGAGCCGTGCAGGAGGCGGGAGTTCTACACGTGTTGAAAGTCCTGGCTGAGCGCTGGAGCTACGGTTACAGGCCCAAGCTCTACGTGGTCGATTTCAGCGAGATACTGAAGTCCTTGAGGAAAAACTGTGATCCCAGCTTCCTAACGGTGCTGCTCAAGAGGTTCATGCTGAGAGCGGCTGAAGCGATAGCGCTCAAAGAGGGGTTTGAAGCTGTAGTAACGGGCGATTCCCTAGGGCAAGCATCGTCCCAGACACTAACCAACCTCTCAGTTACCTCCGAAGCCGTCAGGATCATTGTTTTTAGACCCTTAATAGGCTTCGACAAAGACGATATAGTCGCCTTGGCGAGAGAGATAGGCACCTACGAAGCTTCGGCAAGAGTAAAGGAATACTGCGGAGCATTCAGCGAGCACCCTCGCACACGGGTGAAACTCGATGAGGTAAAGAGGGAGGAAGGCAAGCTCGATCCAACACTACTGGATAAGGCTTTATCCAGGGTCATGATCTACGACTTGAAAGAGGTTAGCGTGGAAGAGGCTTACGGAGAGCTCGAGGTGGAGACCCCGCCTCCCGACTCGATAATCGTCGACCTGCGAAGCAGTTCAAGCCGCAGGGTGTGGAGTATTCCGGGGTCGATCTCCATGGACTTCGACCAGCTAATCGAGGGAGCGGCAGGGCTAGACCCCGCGAAGAAGTACGTTCTCGTGTGCGACGAAGGGGCTTTGAGCCTTGAGGCAGCATACATACTCCGAAAGCTTGGTTTTCAAGCCTACAGCTTGCGTGGAGGGGCAAAACGCTTACGGCGCAAGTTGACTAAGAGCTGAGATCTATCGATCCGATGGAAGCCATTTTTCGCTGCGCTAAGTAGTAATTCGCCCTCGTGGCACTAGAGGGTAATGAGTGGTGGACCGGCCGGGACTTGAACCCGGGACCTCCCGCGCTCTTGGCCACTGCCACTTGACTTGCAAGGCGGACGCTCTCCCAGCCTGAGCTACCGGCCCGACTAAGCCGGAAAGCCGGGGGGTAAATTCTTTGCGCGAGCATGGAGGATGGTTTTTTAGGTAGCAGCGCAAAGGCTCTCTGCGTGAGAGTAGACCTCGTAGAGGAGCTCTGCAGATTGATCAGGGTCAAGTCTGAAGTCGCCGTCACAGAACTCGGAGAGATTAAGAGGAGCAACTACCTGGAGGCTGCAAGAGCTGTGGCAGAGCTTGCTGAGAGGTCGGGTCTCTCGGCTGAAATCGTGGAACTTGAGGCTAAAGGAGGGGTGATCCCTACGGTGATCATAGAAGGGGGTGGGCAAGGGCCGAGCCTCGCGTTGGTCAGCCACTACGATGTTGTACCGGCAAGGGGTCCCTGGCTTGTCAACGGACGTGGAATCGATCCTTACGAGCCTCTAATCATCGATGGTAAAGTGTACGGCAGGGGCTCTGCTGACGATAAATCGGCTATCGTGGCCAGCATCGCTGGGCTGGCAGAGCTCTTGGAGAGCGGGGTGAAACTTAGGTACAAACCATCGATCGTTGTAACCGGTGATGAAGAAGTAGGAGGGTTAGGGGTTAAAACGCTCCTCGATAGTGGTTACCGCTGGGATAAGGCCGTAATTCTGGACGCTGGCGCTGAGTACCTCTCCGTGGGAGCAAGCGGCGTCGCCTTCGGCTGGATACGGGTGCGAGGTCGCTCCGGCCACGCAGGCTACCCTCACAAGGCTGCTAACCCTGTTGAAGGGGCGATAAAGCTGGCCTACAAGCTTTTGGAGACCTACAAGCCTTTAAGAGCCGCTAAGCTTTCGAGGTTCAACTCGCCTCCGGGCTCGCCCGTTCCTAAAGTCTGGGGACGCTTTAGCTTCACGATCTTCAAGCTGGCGCAGGGGGAGCCCGAGAAGCACAACCGGATCCCGTCGGAGGTGCTACTTGGTTTCGATTTGCGCCTACTCCCGGAGGAGGAGCTGGAAGGGGCGCTCGCAGAATTCTACTCGCATGTTTCCTCCGCAGCAGCGGGGCTAGGCGTAGACGTGGAGGTAACAGCTTGGGGTCAGAAAGGATGGTTCTCTAGGGACGAGAGCCTAATGAGGGAGGCGCTCGAAGCTGCTCGCCGAGCATACGCGGCCGTAGGCCTAAGTGGAGAGGTGGGAGCCGCAGCTGAGCTCGGCGGAAATGATGGAACGTTCTTCGACTCTGTTGGTATACCTGTAGTCGCGTTCGGTGCGATAAGAGCGGAGTGCAACGTTCACTCCGAAAACGAATTTGTCTACATTCATGATCTCCAAATGCTGAAGGAGTTCACGAAGAACCTACTGAAGGGTGGTACACATGAGTAAGCAGACAAGGTACGTATTCATCACGGGCGGCGTGCTTAGCGGAATAGGGAAAGGAGTGGTTTCAGCGTCCATCGCGAAGCTGTTCCAGTTTAGAGGGTACAGAGTCGATATGATCAAGATCGACCCTTACCTGAACGTTGATCCGGGCACCCTCAACCCGATCGAGCACGGTGAGGTTTTCGTCTGCGATGAAGTCTGGGAGTTTGAGCCAGCACCGGGCTACAGGTTTCTGATAGCCGAGATAGATCAGGACTTTGGAACATACGAGAGGTTCCTAGACGTAAACATGCACCCCTCTAACAACATAACCTCTGGGCAAGTTTACTTGAGCGTCATACTCCGCGAGCGCACGGGAGATTACCTGGGCAGAACCATTCAGGTTATTCCGCATATAACTGATGAAATCAAGCGTAGGATCAAGATGGTGGCGGATAGAAGCCAACCAGACGTACTGATCGTTGAAGTGGGTGGCACAGTCGGCGATATCGAGGCCATGCCCTACCTGGAGGCTATACGCCAGTTCCGCCTCGAAATGCCGCCGGGCTACACAGCCCTCGTTCATGTCACGCTTGTACCGTACCTTAAGACAGTGGGGCAGCAGAAGACGAAGCCGACTCAGCACAGCGTACGAGAGCTGCAGAGCATGGGCCTCCAACCCGATGTCATCATAGGGCGATCCGATGACTACCTGACGGAAGATTGCAGGAGGAAGATCAGCCTGTTCTGTAACGTCCCCCTCGAGGCAGTCATCTCGGACCCCGACCTCGACGTAGTCTACGAGCTCCCTCTGATATTCGAAAAGCAGGGATTGGGCAGATATTTATCAAGGATACTGAAACTGGAGCGAGTAGAGAGTGACGCAGCCGCGGTTGGTGAATGGGAGAGAGTGGTTTCCAGGTATAAGAGTAGGCACGAGAAAGTGACGATAGCGATGCCCGGCAAGTACACGATGATACACGACAGCTACATCAGCATCAACGCCGCACTCGATCACGCAGCAGCCGAGCTGGGGTTAGGCGTAGAGTTGAAATACATAGACTCTGAGAAATTTGAAGAGGATCCAGGCTTGCTGGAAGCGGAGCTGAAGACTGTAGATGGTATACTTCTGACACCCGGCTTCGGGTCGAGGGGGGTTGAAGGTATGATCCAGGCAGCCCGCTTCGCTCTGGAGAATGAGAAATGCTTCCTCGGAATATGCTTCGGCGCGCAGCTCCTCTTCATCGCTTTCTGCAGGTATGTCCTAGGCCTGAAAGGGGCTAACTCCACCGAGGTCGACCCGAATACACCCTACCCAGTTGTTGACCTGCTACCCGAGCAAAAGTCTATCACCGCAAAGGGAGGTACAATGAGGCTCGGAGCTCACGAAGTCTACTTGATTGAAGGCACCCGCGTTCACGAAGCTTACGGTGGTAAGAAAGTGGTAAAAGAGAGGTTCAGGCACCGCTATCACATCATACAAGACTATGCCATCAAGGGAAGGGATGCGGGACTGATAGTATCGGCAACAGACGCATCAGGGAGGATAATAAATGCAATTGAATTGGAATCTAAGAGTTGGATCGTAGGTGTCCAATTCCACCCCGAGTTCAAGAGCAGAGTTACGAGACCTTCACCCATATACCTAGCCTTTATTCGCGCCGCTTACGAGAGCAAGAAGAAACACGAAACGCGTTAAGAAATATATACTAGCGGCAATGTGGGACGCGGGGGAACGAACGTTGTGTTACGAGTTTTCAATACGTTAGGAAGAAGGCTAGAGCCTTTCGTGCCAGTGCATCCGCGCCGCGTCTCCATCTACGTGTGCGGGCCAACGGTCTACGACTATACGCACGTGGGTCACGCTCGCACCTACGTGGCTTTTGATACGATCAAGAGGTATCTTAGACTGCTAGGCTACGACGTCCTGCACGTCCAGAACATAACCGATATCGATGATAAAATCATCAGGAGATCCAGCGAGGAAGGGAGGAGCTGGAACGAAGTGGCAGACACTTACACGCGCGATTACCTGGACGCGCTAAAGAAGTTGAATGTAAAGGTCGATCTGCACCCCCGCGTGACCGAGCATATAAAGGACATCATAGACTTCGTCCAACGACTTATCGAAAAGGGCCACGCGTATGTGACCCCCAGTGGTAGCGTCTATTTCGACGTAAGCACGTACGACGGGTACGGCGAGCTTAGCGGTAGGCTAAGCAGAGAGCTATGGGGTCAGGAGCAAGAGCTGGTCAGAGAAAAGAAGAATCCGTTCGACTTCGCCCTCTGGAAAGCCGCTAAGCCGGGGGAGCCGTGGTGGGATAGCCCGTGGGGCCCTGGTCGGCCAGGCTGGCACATTGAGTGCAGTACGATGTCTACGAAGTACCTGGGAGAGCAGTTCGACATACACGGGGGTGGAAGCGATCTAATCTTCCCACACCATGAAAACGAAAGAGCGCAGAGTGAGGCCGCACTGGGAAAGAGACCTTGGGTCAAGTACTGGCTGCACACGGGAATGCTTACCGTTAAGGGGGAGAAAATGTCAAAAAGCTTGGGCAACATAATAACTCTGAAAGAGCTCTTCTCGAGGTGGAAGCCAGAGGTCATCAGGCTCTGGTTGGCTACCGTGCACTATAGGAGCATTGTCGACTTCTCGGACGAAGCCCTTCAGCAGGCGCAACGCAACTACGAGAGGCTAGCTCTCACCGCCCATTCTTTACGGGATATCCTTAGGAAGGAGGATTACAGCTTCAGTCTGAGCGACAGAGAAGTACGAGTCCTCAGGAGGCTTGAGGAACTGAGGGAAAACTTCCACAACGCCATGGACGACGATTTCAACTCGAGCAAGGCCTTCAGTTACGTCTATGAATTGACATCGATCGTACACTCTGAGATCCTAAAGAAGCCTGAAGCTGCTACGGTTCTCCGTGCTTATGCGCTCCTCGAGGAGTTTAACCGGGTGCTTGGGGTTCTTGACAGGTTCTTCTCAGAAGCGCCACCCTTACCCATCGAACAATTGATAGAAGTTGTAATTGAGGTGAGAAAAAGATTGCGAGCCAGCAAACACTATGAAATGGCCGACTGGATTAGAGAGCAGTTGGCTAAAATTGGCATAAGATTGTATGATAGGGGTGAAGAGACAAGCTGGGCGTTCACCTAGTTCAGGGCAGTTTCTCTAGACCCAGGGCTAATGCTATAGCCCCGTAAAGCCCTATATCATCGCCGAGCTGAGTGGCCCGTATCTCAGGTATCCTATTCACAGCGTATTCTGACACTAAGCGCTCTAAAGGCCGTATAACGAGGTCTACGTTGTTCAGAGCGACGGATCCTCCGATCGTGATGAGGGAGGGATCGTAAACGTTGATAACGTTAGCAACCCCCATAGCGTTGTAACGCTGAGCTTCTTCGACGACAGCGACTGCGAACGGGTCGTTCCTTTTAGCAGCATCGTAGACATCCTTCGACGTTATCTCCGATAGACCCTTTGAGGCTAGCACGCTCATCCGAAATAGCTCCGGCCTTCTCTCTGCGATGAGCCTAGCTAGTTTAGGTATGCCGCTACCTGAGGAGTACGCCTCCCAGTGCCCCCTTTTCCCGCATCCGCAAACAAGTTTTCCTTCAGAGTCTATGACCATGTGTCCGATCTCGTGCGCGTTTCCATCTTTCCCCAGCAGTAGGTGTCCGTTAACGTAGATACCACCCCCAATGCCCGTACTGATCGTGATGTACACCAGATCGTCATGGCCCCTACCGGCTCCAAAGAATCGCTCCCCGATGACAGCTGCAACGCAGTCGTTCACTAGGTAAGCCGGGACTCCGAGCGCCTGCTTGATTGGTTCCACTATCGGAACGTTCTCGAGAGGTAGGTTCGCAGCCCTCACTATGATCCCCCGCCTCATGTCGAGGGGACCGATGGATCCTATGCCGACCCCTTTGAGAGAGCTTTCACGAATCCCATTCCTCTTCAACATCTCACGTACCGCTTTGACTATAGCCGCAGCTGGGGCTGAGGAACTATCGCGCGGTGTCGCGAACTTCTCACGGTCTATTATCGTCGCGTCCCTGTCAGCCAGGACAACCCGAGTGTACGTTGCCCCAATGTCGACGCCCACCACGTAACTCATGCCGCGTCTCCCGAACCTATAGTTGAGTCGCAGCTTTATCTCTGTCTTTACGTTTCTCATCGCTGGTGATGAAAGTACTCGAGCAATACTCGTGGTGGCAGCGTGAGCGGAGGAAATATCACCCCCTAATTTCCAGAAATCGTGTAATGGCTAAGCTGGTCGTCTACGTTTGCCGGGAGCCGAACCACGATAAGCTAGTCGAAATGGTGAAAGATGTTCTGGATAGGGTTAAAGGCAAGAAGCCGAAACTACAGGTAGTTAGGCTAAAGCTGGAGAGAAGTGAGGATTTCCCCGCTTATCTAAGCCAGCTAGAGGAGCTTTTTGGAGGAGTAGCTACAGCTGAGTTCCGGAAGTACAGGATCGAAAGTTTACCCGCTATCGTTTACAATGATCAACTTGTCCTGCAGGGTAGCGTCCCCTCACTGGAGGAGCTTGAGGAGGCTCTTGCCTACGCGGGTTTGAAATTCTCGAAAAAGAGTGCAGTAGCTGCTCAGCTGCCAGTGCAGACCCAGCTTCCGTATCCAATCCAAAGTGGGATGATGACGGGAACGCCAGCCCATCTCGCTACAGCTAAATCTGGCGAGGAAACGCAAGCTAGGAGAGTACCTCAGCCTCCACCGAGAATCAAAATAATAGACAGGCTTTCTCCGCCAATTGAAGAAGCGGAAAGGACGGTTAAAGCTGAGGAGAGTGCTAGCTCTGAAGCAAGGATCTCACAGCCGACGAAGCCTCAAGAGCCTTTACTGCGTCCCGCTCAGAAGCCTGCCCCGCAAGAAACCCAGGCCAAAGCCGTCCAGCTCCCCGAAAAGCGGCCTCCCCCCTTGAGAACAACACCGCCTCCCCCCTTAGAAAAACAAATTACAGAAGAGGAGTTACTCATAAACGTACCCCCGGCCGCACCCGCGAGCCTCCAAGCGCGAAGAAGGAAACTTTGCAGGGATTGCATGTTCTACGAGCCTACAGCTAGGAGGTGCTTGCTCTATCGCGCCCCCATAAACGATCCTGAGAAACCTATTTGCGCATAGCCTGACGCAGCAGCTCCCTCAACGAGTACTTACTCGAAAAAACAGGGTCAGCCTCAATACTGTTGTGTTCGAATGTCCAGGCATACTCCACGATGAGGTCTAGACTCTTCGGCTTCAAACCCAACTGCCTTAAAGTTGGTGGATTTAAGTTCTGAAGAAGGTTCTGCACCCAAGCGAGTTCGCTCACAACATCGCCGTCGCTCTCCAGCTCTCGGGCCCAGTCGAAAACCCTCTCCAGCCAGCTGGGGAGGATCGCTAGTTCAGCGAGGAGCGGGTCAATACCGTAGAACGAATGCATGGCTTTCGCCAGTGCCAGCGTTACTGAGCATCGAAGAAGCCCATTAGCAAGTCCGGAAATCACTGTCGAAAAGAGTAGGCTTTCAAGATCTCCCCGTTGCAGCGCTTTTTTAAGCTCCTTAAGCGCGCCCTGAGCCAGCACACCCACAAAACAGTTAGTTCTCTTAAGCGCGAGCGCTTTCGCGCAAAGCGCGACAGCCTCCATTACAATTTCTCTATGATCAACAGGAGGCATCACACTGGAATCTAGAATTACAAGCATCGGCTGTTTAAATCGCCTGGGCGGGGGCAGTCGTCCTCTCGGGGGTATCGGTGTGCAATGCAGGGAGATTCCAAGGCCGGGCGGCGTGGCTACAACTACGAGGTGTGCTCGCAGTTCACTGCACGCGTACATTGAGAGGGACGTTTGAAGCCAGCCTCCTACAGATACTACCGCATCGCTACCACTAAGGGCTTGCACCGCGTTATCGATCGCAGTCGAATCAAGACGGTCACACTCGAAAACCCCTGTTACGCTCCTTCGAGCCGCACTCAAACTTTCGATTATCGCCTTGATGGTGTCCCTTGTTCGCTGACCAGCAATAACGCCTATTCTCTGCACCCCTATTGAGGCCAGCTCAAAACCCAGGCTTGTTAAGTAGTAAGCTTCGAAGACCAACTGCATCGGCATACTAATGCGAGCCCTAAGACCCACAGTCAAAGTGGGGCTCCACAATTAACATATCGTTAAGCGTTGAAGCTAATATTAGCTTCAACTCTATTCTCGCTCGTGGGGTTGGCTGAGGATATCGACTCAGTGATCGAACGCCTGAAGGATAGGTTGAACCATCCGGTTAAGGAAACTCTTGATAATCTCGGTAGCAGGTTGAAGGAGCTAGCCTTACGCCGCTTGATAAGCTCTAACCATACCGTCATGGAGTTGGTGGTGGCAGCCCACCTTCTCTCGAAGGGTTACAGTGTGGAGATCGAGCACGTTCTGGCCCCTAATCTGGTGTGCGACATATACGCCGTTCTCGACGGCAAAAGCTTAATTGTAGAGGTGGAGACAGGTTTCGTTCCACCCGAGAATTCCATCGACCCTGTTGCTTACAGATTTGCGAGGGAGCTCAGCAAGGTGGCAAGGTACAGCAGATACGCCGACTTCTTCGCTATGGCTGTTCCCCCCTTCCACATACTGCAACTGCCGTTCATCGTGTTCATGCCCCCTGAGGAGAGGAAGCACTGGGGTGTAGAGTACTTTAAAAGGCTACTCGACCTTTACTACAGCAAACCGCCCGTAAAGCTGGAGGAGCTTCTCGACGCAAAACTACACTACGTCTACGTAGTACTCGTCGATACTCTTGAGCTAATCGAACTTACAGCACGCGAATATTTCGTCACTTTCATCGAGAGACCCGCAATGCTGCTAGCGAAATCGAGGTGGCCCTTAGGCGATATACCCTTCGTAGTTAAGTGATCGAAGGTTAGCGAAAAGCGTCAGATGCGACGGCCCAATTCATCGCTCGTACCGGATTCGTCTCATCACTGTGACAGTGTTGATCTCGCGCTTTAAAAAGGTTTTCACGCCTACGTGGTATCGCCCACTGGACGACTTTGGCTGTCGCGTGAAGATGCTCACAAGAGCTCTCTTTGTATGCTGCTTCGTGCGGCAGTTTGTAACGCTATCATCAAAACGTTTTTCAAGGTTTTACCTCATTGACGCCTGATTATGACACTGTTGAAGCTCGAAGATCTCCACGTGGAGATCGAGCATAAGGAAGTTGTAAAGGGGGTCAGCTTAGAAGTAGAAGCGGGAGAAATACATCTGCTTTTCGGCCCTAACGGTAGCGGTAAGAGCACGCTTCTAAGAGCCGTGATGGGGTTGCCCAGCTGCACTATATCGAAGGGCAGGGTGATTTTCGGGGGGCGCGACATCACTACGTTAAAGGCCTATGAAAGAGCTTTACTCGGTATTGCATTGATGCACCAGAATCCGAGGCCTCTTAGCGTCAAGCTGCGGCAAATGGTGGTAGAGCTCAGCAGGAAATTCGGCAGCGATCCGGAGCTGATCAGGGATCTTAACTTGGACGGTCTCATGGATCGGGAGTTGCACAAGGGGTTCAGCGGCGGTGAGCTTAAGCGAGCCGAGCTGGCTCTCGTCCTCCTCCAGAGGCCCAAACTCGCCCTTCTAGACGAGCCCGACAGCGGCGTTGATCTCGAGAGCTTGAGGTTGGTGGGGAGAATCATCAATGAGATGGCAGATCGTGGCGTAGCTGTGCTACTCGTCACGCACACCGGAGCGGTAGCCGAACATTTGCGAAACGTCGCCGCAACGCACGTTCTGGTTAACGGAAGAATCGTAGCGTCGGGTGAGCTACCAAGCATCCTGAGAACTATTAGGCACAAGGGTTACAGCGCTTTCGAGGGGTGAGCTACATGTCGATGCCCTGGTCGATTTTTGAAAGCGGTAAATCGGCAAACTACTTGCAGCGAAACTTTGATATCGTCAGGCTTTTCGTCGCGAAGAGACTAGCTGAAAAAGGTTTTATTCTCGAGCCTCTCGAGAAGGCTGTAGAAAGGGAGTGGGTCAGAAAACTGCTGTGGAAAGCCCTTCCTGCACGAGAGGGGATCGTGAAGGGAGCCTTCGTCTACGTGCCTCCAAACACTCAGATTTCCGCGCCGCTTTCAATGTGCTTCGTAGTGGACAGGGGGGCCCAGTGGGTGCACAACGTCCTGTTCATTGGAGATAACAGCGAGGTGACGGTTTCAACAACCTGCCTCAGTGCTGGTGGGGGCGAGGAGCATCAGGGGTTCACCGAGGTTTACCTCGGCAGAGGGGCTAAGCTCGACTACATCACCATACACGGGTGGAGCAAGCAAACCAGCGTCGTGGCTGAAGTCGGAGTAGTGGCAGAAGAGGGTTCCACAATGAACGAATTATATGTAACTTTGAGAACGCCTCAGGCGTTAAGGAGCTTTACGAGAATCATGGGGGGAAGGAGGGCCAACATACTGAGTTCAACCCTCTATGTGGCTGGTGCTGGAAACTCGACCCTAGAGACGTACGTTGCGCTTGAAGAAGGAGCGTCAGCCGAGGTTCTTTCGAGAATCGTTGCCACGCGGGGGGCTATAGTCAGGCAGCCCATAACGGTTGAGGCACGGGGTGGGAGTGCGAGAGGGCACATCGAGTGCAGGGGACTTCAGCTAGACCCTTCGTCAGTGATAGAAACCATCCCCGCGCTTCGCTCATTGCACGGTGGCGCCCAATTGACGCATGAAGCAGCGATCGGAAAGCTTTCCCAAGAGGAGCTCGAGTACCTAATGTCTAAGGGCTTCTCGGAGGACGAGGCTGTCACACTCCTCGTACGAGGATTCCTCGAGCTTGGGATCAAGAGCCTGCCAGAAGCCTTGAAGCCTCAAGTAGCCGCAACACTAGACTTAATCGCGAAGGCCGCGAAAGGGTAGCATTTAAATAATGGTATTCGCAGAAGCCCTACGCGCTTAAGGTAGTGCGCGATTATGCCTCGCCCGCTGCTATTCTCGAAGAAGTATCTGCAGGATCTCCTGAGTGGTAGAAAGACGGCTACGATCCGCTTAGGCAGCGTGAGATACAGGCCGGGAGACGTTACGCTCGTCCACTGCGGCGGCCTAGTGCTGGGTAGGGTTAGGATCAAGTCCGTTGAGCGTAAGAAGCTCATCGATTTGACGGAGGAGGATGCTCGCATCGACGGCTTCGAGAGCCTGCGCGACCTACTTGTTGCAATTCGGCAGCACTACCCAAATATCAGGGCCAACACGCCACTCACTGTATTAAGGTTTGAGTGGGTCGAGAAGTTCGAAAACCCATGCAGCGACGCAAGCTTCGCGTGGAACTACGATAAAAGCCCCGAAGAAGTGGCCAAGCAGGCCCTCGAGAAGCTGGATGATTTAAGCGAGGAGGAAAAGACTGTGCTCAAGGTCTTCCTCTCTGCGGGGAGCGTGCGTGGAGCAGCGCGCAAGCTTGGAGGCCTCTCAGCAAGGCCTCTCGTGAGAGGTGTTTTAAGGCGCGTTGCCGAACGCTTGGCAGAACGAGGCTTCATCGAAAGGAAGGCTCCACAGGCGAGCGATACCGACAAAGAGAATGAATCACGTGGGCAGTGAGGTATGATTGAGTACGCTACACGGGAGTACAGCAAGGAGGAGGTCCTACAGCTTCTGCACCCGCTCGTGGCTGAGTGGTTTAACACAAAGTACGAGGATTTGACGCCTCCGCAGAAGCTGGGCATCGTCCCTATTTACGAGGGAAAGAACGTCCTCATCTCCAGCCCTACGGGTACGGGAAAGACTCTTACCGCTTTCCTGGTTGTACTTAGCGAGCTGATCAAGGCTGGTTTCGAAGGCAGGCTTGAGAACGGTATCCACGCTGTATACGTCTCTCCGCTGAGAGCCCTGAACAATGATATTTACAGGAATCTGGAGGAGCCGCTAGAGGAGATAAGGAAGCTTTCAGCAGAGAGGGGAATCGAGCTGCCAGAGATAAGGCATGCGGTTAGGACTGGCGATACTAAAGCCAACGATAGGCAGAAGATGCTGAGGAAGCCGCCCCACATACTAATTACCACCCCCGAGACGCTATCGATCGTCCTCGTCGCACCGAAGTTCAGAGAACTACTCCGGCGCGTTAGGTGGGTTATAGTCGACGAGATCCACAGCTTGGCTGAGAGCAAGCGCGGAGTGCACCTCAGTCTAAGCCTGGAGAGGCTTCAGGAGCTCGTAGGCCGCCCCTTTGTGCGCATCGGGCTTTCCGCTACGATAAACCCCCTCGAGGAAGTTGCCCAATTCCTTGTGGGGTTTGACGGGGGCAAGCCTAGAGACTGCGTGATAGTGGACGCGCGCTACGTTAAGAGGAAGGATATCAAAGTGATCGCACCTGTCTCTGACCTTATTCACACTCCATCAGGGGTGCTGCAGGAGAAACTCTACGAAACCCTTTACGATCTTGTAATGCGGTACAGGACGTCGCTAATCTTCACGAATACACGCAGCGGAACAGAGAGAGTAGTCTTCCACTTAAAGCTGGTTGGGAAGGAGAAAGGCGGGCTTGATGAGTCACAGATCATGGCGCACCACGGCTCGCTTTCCAGGAACATCAGGCACGAAGTGGAGGAAAAGCTGAAAGCGGGACAGCTTAAAGCCGTTGTAAGCTCGACCTCCCTCGAGCTCGGGATTGATATTGGTTACATCGACGTGGTTCTGCAGGTGGGATCCCCTAAATCTGTAACCCGGTGCCTACAAAGGATCGGTAGGAGCGGACACAGGCTTCACGATACGATCAGAGGGAGGCTCATCTGTGTTGACCGCGACGACCTCGTCGAGGTAGCGGTGATGGTGAGGGAGGCCTACAGGAACCATCTCGACAGGATCAGAATCCCCCGCAACGCGCTAGATGTGCTGGCGCAGCACTTGATGGGGATGGCTATCGAGCGCAAGTGGAGCATCGCTGAGGCCTACGATCTTGTTAAGCGTAGCTACTGTTACCGCGATCTTCCCTTCAGCGATTTCTTGAACGTCCTCAGGTACCTCTCAGGCAAGTTTGAGGCGCTTGAGAACCACAAAGTTTACGGGAAGATATGGCTCGATGAGAAAGAGGGGGTTTTTGGGAGAAGAGGCAAGTACGCGCGCGTGATCTACACGCTGAATGTTGGAACGATACCGGACGAAGTGGATGTTAAGGTTTACACGGTTACCGGTAAGTATGTCGGCAATATTGAGGAGGAGTTCTTAGAAAGGCTGGTCCCAGGAGACCGCTTCATACTTGGGGGTAGAGTCTACGAGTTCGTCGAGTCGCGCGGTAGCAAGGCTGTAGTGAAGCCGGCCTTCGATTTGAAACCAACCGTCCCGAGCTGGTTCTCAGAAATGCTGCCCCTCAGCTACGACCTAGCGCTGAAGATAGGGGAGTTCAGAGGGAAGATCTTCAAATGGCTTGAAGAGGGTAAGCCAAAGGAGGAGATAATCTCGTATATTATCAGGAGCTGCCATGCGGATCGTAACGCCGCTGAAGCAATTTACGAGTACTTCTTGGAAATGTATGAATTCCTCAAAGCTCTAGGGGTCAGCGAGTACCCCTCCCACAAGGTGATCCTCACCGAGAGGTACGTGGATGATAGGGGGCGAACTTACCATGTTTTCCACACGCTTTTCGGCCGCAGGACAAATGATGCTCTCTCCCGGGCTCTAGCTTACCTAGCTGCATTAAAGGCTGGTGTAAACGTCGGCGTAGCCGTGCATGACAACGGCTTCGCCCTCATCTATCCTCCGGGTGTGGAGCCCCCCGTCACTCTAAAGAATCTCAGCAGCGATCAACTGGATGCTCTGCTGAAAAGGGCTTTAGCGAACACTGAGCTCTTAAGGAGGAGGTTCAGACACGTAGCATCCAGGGCCTTGATGGTGCTGAGGAATTACAAGGGGCACGAGATCAGCGTTGAGCGGCAACAGCTTAGTGCGCAAACACTATTGAAAGTTGTGATGGAGCTGGGTGAGGAGTTCCCCGTCCTCAAGGAGACCTACCGAGAGATCCTAGAGGATTACATGGACATTGAGCATGCCAAAGAAGTCCTCCGTAATGTGGAAAGCGGTAAGATAAAAGTCGTGGAGCTACCACCCCTGAGTGTACCTTCACCCTTTGCATACAACATCGTGCTTGAAGGGTTGAGCGACGTGGTTCTGATGGAGGACAAGAGAGCCATGATGCTGAAGTTCCGTGAGAAACTCATGAAACTAGTTAGCGCGGCTGCGATGACCAACGACTCGATCAAGGTTAGCAGCGGTGAGCGAGGCCGATTATCTCGCTAACGCTGGTGAACCCTTCCCTGGCCAGGTAATCGCGAATCCCCTCCACGATCTCGCTAATCACTTGGAAACCCCTTCGCAATACCGTAGCAATGCCCACGGCCGAGGCTCCTGCAAGGAGCAGCTCAACAGCTTGGAGCCACGTTTCGACTCCGCCAACGCCTACAAGGGGTACACCCGGGAATTCGCGGTGAAGCTCGTAGACAACGCGAACCGCCACTGGGTGGATGGCGGATCCCGAAAGCCCTCCGTAGATTCCGCCTAATACTGGGCACTTTGCTCTAACGTCTATCACCATTGCCTTTAGCGTGTTGATTGCCACGAAACCATCTGCCCCGGCATCCAGGGCTCTACTGGCTACTTTAAGCCAGTCTCCGTGGGCTGAGAGCTTTACAAAGACGGGGAGTCCAAAGCTTTTCAAGGCTGCCGTTACGCCCGCTAAAGCCTCGGGATCTGACATCAGTTCTGCGCCCAAGCCCTTGACGTGGGGGCAGCTTGCATTCACCTCTAGGGCGTCAGCTAGCGTCAGGTTCTCTGCGATCTTCTCCGCCTCTTCAGGCGACGATGCCCCGATGCTGGCTATGAGAGGAACCTTGATCAACCTTTTAGCCTCTTTGACGAGGAGCCCCATCTCCCTTGCCCCAGGGTTGGGTAGACCCATCGAGTTTACAACGCCGTAACCGAGGTCGTACACAACAGGGTTGATGTAGCCTTCCCTGGCTTCAAGCGTTACGGTTTTGAGCGTAATCGCGGCTGCGCCGGCTTCTTCAGCCCTCCTCATGAGTCCTAGGCTTACACCCAGCACGCCTGATGCTACTACGATGGGATTCTTGAGCCGAAGATTAGCTACCCTCGTGCTAAGGTCTACGGGAACGATAAAGCACCACCCCTCCTGCGCGAGGAGTATCTTTTCCCGAAACCTTTACTAACCAAAAGCTCATCTCCATCGAACGCTAAGGTCCCTCTAACGAACACCTTTTCGATGCGGCCGCGCACTTCGAATCCTTCGAAAGGAGTGTACTTTGCCTTGCTTTTAAGGTTCGAACCCTTAATCGTCCATCTCTCTTTAGTATTTACGAATACCAGGTCCGCGTCTCTCCCAACCTCTATCTTACCCTTCGGTACACCTAGTAAGTCCGCGGGACGGCTAGAATACAGATCCAGAGCGCGGAGCGGGGCCTCCCCCTCAGCTATCAAAGTTAGGAGTAGCGGCAGGCAGAGTTCAAGGCCCGGAAAACCGGGCGGAACAGCATCGTAGTCCTGACTCAGCTTCTCCTCAAGCGTGTGAGGCGCGTGATCGGTGACTACCGCATCAAGAAGGCCTGACCTCAGAGACCTACGCAACGCAACAACATCGTTTCGACTTCGCAACGGCGGGTTTACTTTCGCCAACCCTCCAAGCCTTGTCGCGGTCTCCTCGCTGAGAAAAAGGTAGTGCACCGCTGTGTCGAGCGTGGCACCAACGCTGAGCTTAGCCCTTAACGCTGCTTTCAATCCCTCGGCTGAGCTAACGTGTGTGAAGTGGAGCTGGAAACCGAGACGCTGCGCCAAGTGAGCCATCAAGTGTATGGCAGAAGCTTCAGCTGCGGGAGGCCTCAGTCTCCCGTGAGCGGTGAAGCTCTTCTCTCCCAGAGCGTTGGTTGCTCGCAGGAAGAGAGGGTCTTCTGCATGCACGACGACCATTAAGTCGAGGGTAGCGGCGTACTGTAGAGCAGAGATCAAGTTTTCATGCATAAGATCCTCCGGGTACAGCTTCAAACCTACAACGCCAAAGTCTGTGGCATGGGTTAGCACGTGGCTCGAGCTCGGCAATCCAATGTAAAAACCGTAGTCAACGACGGCCTTCTTGGAGGCTTCCGCCTCTTTCGCAAGGAGCACTTCCGCCGTGCGCGCGGGAGGCTTATTGTTCGGCATGTCAGCGACAAAGGTCACTCCTCCTGCTAGGGCAGAGAGCGTACCGGTGAACCAATCCTCTTTCTCGGATTCGTTGAGATCTCTCATGTGAACGTGCATATCGACCATCCCGGGTAACACGATAACGCCCTCGCCAGCATCGATGCGTTTTTCAGCGCAAGGAGCGAGGGAAGGTTTACCAACCCAGGCCACTCTACCTCCTTCGACTCCCACGGCTGCCTCTATCAGCTCTCCGCCAATGTACAACTTGCCCGCGACGAGTAGATCCAGGCTAGATTGGGATCCTTTTCCCTGCACTATCACGCCACCACCTTCCAAAGTCTTCAACCTCAGCCAGAGTCCTACCATCCAAGACCGGGCCCTCGACGCAAACTCTGATTCCCTGCGGCTCCAGCACGCATGTCCCGCAGATGCCTATGCCGCATTTGATCAACCGTTCGACGGACGCTTCAACTCTCACATCATTCTTCAACGCGAGCTCGATGACTCGCCTCATCATATGCTCATTCCCGCACGTGTAAACGATATCGTAAGCGCTCCTCTTGATCAGCTCTGCTGCTAAATCCACAGCCGTGCCTCTAGCACCCAAGCTCCCATCTTCCGTCGCTATGTGGAGTTCATCCGCATACCTAGAAAAAGAGTCGATGTATGGAGTGCACTTTGCGCTCCGAAAGCCTACAGCTACTGTAACGCGCGCTCCGCGCTCCTTCAGAGTCTTGCAGAGGTACAAAAGTGGTGCAACGCCAACGCCGCCTCCGACAATAAGCGCTTTGCCAGCTTCAAGAGTGAAGCCTCGCCCCAGCGGCCCTCTAAGGAAGACTCTGCACCCGGGAGCAACGTTACTGTGCATGTAAGTCGTAACCCTACCCTTGCGGGCCACTAGAAGCCGTACGCTTTCCCCCTCTTCGAGCGCCACGCTTAGGGGTATTTCGCCGATACGAGGCACCCACAGCATGATGTACTGTCCCGGCCTGGAAGAGAGGGGTTTCTCAAGCTGTAGATCATAGCTTACAACATCCTCGCACACCAGATCGGCATTCCTCACGGTAGCGCAGATGTACATCATCCACCTAGTACAGGCTCCCTTAAATTACTCTCCAAGCAATTAGGAGCTAAGCTTGAAGTCTGTAAAATCGAGTTAGGGTGAGCCGAGCGGATTATGAAGGGGAGCAAACTGAATGGGCTGCCAGCATCTAAGCTGGCTACGAAGTGAGAGTGTTAGCAACTTCGAATGAAGCTGAAAAAGGTTTCCTGTTTAAAACATTGATCGAAAGCGCAGCAGTTGCTTAACGGAAAGCTATCCGTTACACGCCTCTTGCGGACCCGCGCGATTTTCGCTTAGGTGGCTCGACGACTGCTGTGCTGCAGCCGAAGCACCTCGTGGCAGTGTCCCCTTTAGCTTTAAAAAGAAAACATTTTTACATTATTATTTAAAGAAAGTTTTTAAAAATATAACGCTATTACTTTCTAGCCACTGATTTGACCGAATGCTTCCACTTGATTAGGTCATTGAGCAGCCGTGCTACGTCTTCATACGTTAGCTCCGTCGTATTTACCATCAGATCGTACAGCGAAGGATCTGTGATGCTCTTCTCGAATAACTTCTCAACTAATCTTCTTCTGTCTTCGTCGCTTACCTCGACCTCTCTCTCAGCCTCTTCCAAGCTGATCCCTCTCCTCTTTGCAACCCTTTCCACTCTGACTTTCTTATCAGCGTACAGGAAAACCTTCAATAGCGCGGGGTGATCCAATAGCATTAGGGCTGTCCTGCCCTCGATAATGATGCCACCTTCTCTCGCATAATCAAGCGCTATACTCCTCACCAGATCTTCTAGGTCTACTTCACCGTCCCTCACCATCTCTATGAGTAGTGCATATGGAACCTTTTTCTCCGAGACGATTTCCCTGATTATGCTCTCGCTATTCACGACTGTTAAGCCTGTTAGTTTCGACAGTTCTATGGCCGACGCTGTGCAGCCTGCGCCTAGAAGTCCGGCGACTAGAATCGTCGGTTTGTCCACGAGAATCATACAAGCAACAGTGTAATATGCTTGTCGCATCTTAAACCCGTGCTACCGATTGGTGATGACGTACGGCGGTGGAGGCGCTCGATAGTTACACTGTTACTGATAGCTTCCAACATAATAGCTTTCGCATACTCGATAGCGGTTGGCTTCGAGCGAGTTATCCTGGAGAACGGTTTTAAGCCGATCTACCTCTTCGAGTTGTCGAGGATGGAGACGCTCTTCACCTCCCTCTTCCTCCACGGGGATCCTGCACACCTTGTTGGCAACATGCTGTTCCTATTCATATTCGGTAGGAGTGTGGAAGATAGATTCGGCCCCCTGCAATACTTTACACTATACATGCTCAGCGGTGTTGCTGGCTCTTTAATGCATACAGCCTCGCTACTACTTCTCCCTCCCTCCACTCTTGCCACTCAGTTGGTGACCCCCTTGATAGGTGCTTCAGGCGCCATCTCCGGTGTTATAGGTGCTTACATACTCCTTTACCCACACGCTAAGATACTAACGCTGGTTCCCTTCTACTACATAATCGTGTTAAGACTGCCCGCGCGCTACTTTGTCCTTATCTGGTTCATTTATCAGCTGGTAATCGGAGCTGCAAGTCTGAGGCAACCTTTGACGATAGCAGCCTGGAGTCATGTAGGCGGGTTCGCTGTAGGAGCAGCATTATCGCTCATTCTCAAACGTTTAGAGCAGCACTACGCTCCTTTGAGCATTCGGAGTCAGTAGCAAGCCCCTTGGGGTAGTCTCAGGATAGTAGCGGCAGGAGAACAACGAAATTATTTTACCGTCGAAGTACTCGTGAATGCCCTCCGGGAAGTACTCGTGTGCTCTCAGCATGAGCCGTATCCCCGCTGCTTCTGCGAAAGCTTCGAAAACGTCCCTGCCGAATAGGAATATTCCGTAACCCCGAGGACTCGGCGTGAAACCTTGTGAATGTTCGCTCGGATCGTTCCAGAGAACTTCAAAGGCTGTGCGGTTCTCGGGGATCTCGTCGGGTCTCGGTAGGCTCCGTAATTCGCTGAGCGATTTTAGCCCGGTGGCTATACCCCCGTGAACTGCAAGGGTCGTACCGTTGATCAACGCCGCGTAGGGCAGTCTCGAGAAGACCTCCACGAAGAGCCTGTAGATTTGAGAACCGTATCGATATACCACTTCGTCTAGAAAGCCGTAGTGCACATTCGTAATTGGAGACTCGTGATTCCCCCTCAACAAGTAGACCTTCTCAGGCAGTTCAAGCTTCTTCGCTAGGAGAAAGATCATGTTCTCCAGCTGGTACGGCCCGCGGTCGACGTAGTCCCCCAGAAAAACATACTTCTCGGCCTCTATGCTGAAAGCCCTTACTGAGGAGTGTACATCACCGTGAGTATCACCTACAACGAGTACAGAGTCACCTTCTACCTCTACCAGGGAATGTTCGGACTCGAAGAGCTTGATAGCTTCAGATAGAAGCTCGGATAGGCTCTCCCGCTCCAGCTCGCTGAACGGATTTTCAAAAACCTTCCCAATGCTCATGTTAGTGGAAGGCCTCTACAATGGACGCGTCCTCTAACCCTTCTAACGAAGTTTGGGCATATGTAGCACTCTACGAATGGCACCTCTCTTCCGAGAACCGGGCAATCGACAGCTTCACGCCTCATCTTCGATAGCATTTTTGGAGAAATCCCCATCAACCTCTTTTTAACGTCCTCTGATACTTTAAACGATTTCCCCACGTCCTTCACGGCTACCTCGTACACGAGTACACCCCCGGTTATCGGAATCTTGCTGCTAGCAGTAAGCTTCTCTATCAACGCTTTTTGTGCCTTTCTGCTACGCTTGGTTTCCAGAGGCCTCAGCTAAGGCAACGATTAGATGAATTAGTAGTGCTTGACAGCACGTGATATTCTGTGCAGCCCCATAGGACAGAGTAAGCCATAGATCGCTTACAGGGGGCGTATCGCTTTAGACAGTTATCAAAACAAAAAAGTACTTAAGGCTGTAAGGTTAGTCCCCTCAGTAGGCCATGGTACTGCGGCACAGCGACGTATTAAAGTTCATCGGGGGATACCCCGGCGTTTTTATCGTATCGGTACTGGGTAACCTTGTCCCCTTCATACCAATCCCCTACCTCGCGTTTGTGTACCTATATGCTCTCAGAATTCCCGGAGCAAACCCAATACTGATAGGCATTGTTAGCGGCCTTGGGGGTGCCGTCGGAAAGATGTCATCCTACCTGCTGGGTAGAGGGGCTAGAGCCCTCATGAGCAAAGAAAGGGCAGAACGTTACGAAAAGCTGGGTAAACTGCTGAGGAACTATGGGGCTATCGCAGCTTTCCTCTTTGCAGTTACACCATCCCCAGACGATGTCGTTGTAATACCACTAGGGTTAATGAAGTACGATGCACTAAAACTCTTCTTAGGACTGGCAGCTGGAAAAATAGTACTATCGACAGTCACGGCGTACACCGGATCAATCGTAGCGATGGTGTGTAGCGGTAGGCTTCTAGAGGAGTTCGTAGCATCCGTAGTACTTTTCGTAGTCGTAATGCTCCTGCTGGTCTACGTGAACTGGGATAGTTTTTTGGAAACCCTCGCTGAGAGGGGATGGAAAGGGCTTCTCAACGAAGTAGGGAGGGGAAGGTTACCCCTCCCGCTCAGATCTGAACGAGGGTCTAAAAGCAATCGCTAAGATCTCCACTAGCGCGCCTGCCGGTAATTCATCGACCCCTACCACGGCTCTCGCTGGAGGCGTCCTGAAAAACTCAGAGTAAACTTCATTAAAATCGCGATATGCTTGCATATCTTTCAAAAATACGATTGTCAGCAGAACATCATCCATTGTGCAGCCTGAGGCTTCTAAGATGGCTTTTAAGTTCAGTAGAGCTTGCCGTGCCTGCTCACGAACCCCCCCTTCCACCAACCTCCCGCTCCGAGGGTCTATGCCTATCTGTCCCGACACGAACACCATGTTACCGGCTGCAACAGCCTGCGAGTAAGGCCCTATCGGCTTTGGAGCTTTTTCCGTAAAAATGGTTTTCACACTCACAAGTACACGGTTCACGTTGCAATTTAACTCTTGCTTTGAACATCCACGGTTTGTATGCTGTCTAGTATTCTCTGGGCTCTACCTCGAACAACCCAGCGCTCGCGGAGGCTATCAAACCCCTGCCTCTCAACTCGGAATGATACAGCTGCCGCCGCCATCGCTGCCGCCTCTTCCAAGGGTACTCCGCGAGCATACTCGACTGTAAAAACGGTTAGAAAAATGTCACCTGCCCCTGTCGTATCAACCACTTGTGAAGGTTCAAAGGAGGGCACGTATAGGACTTTATCGGACGTCGCCACGTAAGCACCGGCGCTTCCCATCGTAACAAGCGCAGCTTTGGGACCTCTGCTCGCAATCCATGCCGCCGCGCTGGGCGGTTCAAGACTCGTTAGTACGCTTGCTTCTTCTGCGTCAGCGTGGACGATGTCAGCGTTCTCAAGAGCCTTAACTGCCGCTTCGCTTCGTGAGAGCTTCACCTCACCCTTAACCTTAGCCGTTCTTAAATAGCCCTGCAGATCGACAGCCGTAAGTGCGGCTCTCGAATGGATAGATTCGAGAATGCTGGGTGCAAGCTCGCCGATTACGGGGCCTGCTACGACGATCTTACCGTCCAGGTTGATGAGTTCAACGTCGTAAGCTGTGATATCTTCCGCCCTGGACTGGAGAGTGAGCTCCCTTTCGCTATCCTTGTAGGTGAGCTTGAAACGCGTCGTTCGCATCCCTCTCACGACTCTAACGTGAGACAGATCTATGCCATTCCTAGATAAGAAGAGAAAGTACTCGTCTGGGAAATCCTCCCCGACTTTAGATACTATGGATGGTTTAGCCTCATGCCTCAGCGCGGCAAAAGCTCCGTAGACAACAGTTCCACCTAAGTTTTGCCACCTTCTCGTCCCCCTCACGATAGTATCGATCACTATGTGCCCGATGAGGACTACTTCTAAGCTCACTCCCCGATCACCTCTACTAGGACTCTTCTCGTAGGGCGAGGCCCATCAAGCTCGACCAAGAAAATACTCTGCCAAGTTCCTCGAATGAGTCTACCATCTTTCACTGGGAAAACTCTAGCGGACCCGATGAACGCGGAGGCGAGATGCGCAGCCGCATTATCGTCAATCAAGTTGTGCTCCCAGCCTCCGTCGGTTGGGTACTCTTCCTCCAGCTTCCTCAAGATATCGTTCATTAAACCCTTCTCATGCTCATTCGCGACAATAGCGGCTGTAGCGTGGGGGGCAAACACAAGGCATAACCCGTTGCTGATTCCACTTGCAGCGACCGCATGTTCAACCTCATGAGTGATATCTACCAGCTCGCGCCTCTTCTGTGTCCTTACAATTATCTCCTTGAAATAGACCTTCAAGACCATCACCGCAGCGAGCCGTTCGCTCAGCCCATCCGCTTACAGCAGATATAAACCAATTGGTGGTGCTAGCTGAACCCTTTTGCCCCAGCTTAAGGGATTACTCGGGTGTAGCGGCCCTCCACACCTTCGACAATTGATTTGAGCGCTTTTACGCCACCTAGGGCTACTTTGACCCCTCGTTCTGCGGCGTAGATTGCTTCACTCAGTTTTAACATTAACCCTCCCGTTACATCGACGCCTGAGCTCCCCCCTCTTATGCGAGCCACGTCGTCCCTCCTCAAAACAGTGAGCAAAGTCGCTGAGGGGTTCGCCCGTGGATCTTCAGTGTAAACCCCTTCGACATCCATGATAAAGACCAATACTGAAGCCGGCAACTCGACAGCGAATCTGCTAGCCAAAGTGTCGCCTGATAGGATCTTGAAGCCTTCATCGGTATTGATCAGGCCTCCGTGAGTAACTGGTACAACTCCAACCTCAAGCAGCTTCGCCACTAGTCCCGTTTCAACGTGAAATCCTTCCTTCGAGCCTCGCGCGACGAGCCACGTGGGTAGCCCTACAGCTGGTACGCCGTGCTGTATGAGCGCGTGCACGACTTTATGGTTTAGGAAGGCCATCCAGTACGCGACGTCGGTCAAGAGCTTCTGAACGTCCCCGCGGGACTGCTGTACAGCGTAGTGGCCGAAACTTCCACCCCCGTGCACTATTACGATCCTTCTAGCTCCGTCACGGATAGAAGCAATGCTCTCGGCAACTTCTTCCAGAGCACGTTCATTCAGCGTGAAAGGCCTCCGTTTATCGGTTATTAGAGAGCCCCCGATCTTTATCACAACTGTGCTCATCAGAACTCCCTTACGGCTACAAACTCAGCGAGCTCCTTGAGCAGTCTCTTTCCATCGTTTTCGGGAAGCCGTTCTAAGGCTTTCTTTGCCGCGTTAGCATACGATCTTCTCATTTCCTCAGCCCTCTTCTTGGAGTTGGTCGACGATATCAACTCGATCGCCCTCTGCACGTCCTCTGCAGAGGTGGAGTCACGCTTTAGTATCGAAAGAAGCTCTTCTCTACCCCTCTCGGAGAGCTCCTCCAGCGCGAGAAGCACCACGATGTTGCCCAGCTTATGCTCTTCAATATCCTTTCCCACCTTCTTTCCTGTTGTTTCCTCGCGTCCGAAAATATCGATTATATCATCTCCGATTTGAAAGGCTAGACCCAGGTTTCTACCATAATCCCCTAACGCCTCTACAAGCGGCCGTGGAGCGCGTCCCGAAAGAGCTCCGAAAACGCAGGCCGTTTCGATGAGCGCGCCCGTCTTCTTGTAAACCATGTCGAGGTAATCTTTCACGGATACCGCGGTCCTCCTTCTCTCAAGAACGTAAGGTTCGTCCCTTCTCCCAGCCTGCTCGAAAAGCACGTCTAGGCGCTCCCCCTCGACCAACAGCTTCAAGGTTCTGGCCATTATCTCATTGAAGAGCCTGGGATCGCTAGCATCGTTGAGTGCTTGACTTATCGACTCCCTATAGTGAACAGCCACGAGGATTGCGGTTGTAAGACCGTACTTCTTCCACAGAGTTGGCTGCCCCCTTCTCAGCTCGCTGTGGTCGATTATATCGTCGAAAATTAGCGAGTAGTTATGGGCTAGCTCGACAGCTACAGCAGCGGGTATTGCTTCGTCAACCCCCCCACCCACTGCTAACGATGAAGCTATCGTTAAAGCCGGTCTCAACCTCTTTCCTCCGGTTTTAATTGGGTAGAGGACCGCTTCGCGAAAGTCCTCATCGGTGTCCCTCAACAGGTAATCCTCGAGAGCCGCTTCGATGATGCTACCCAATTTCAGCAGATCCTCGAGCACTGCCATAGCCGCCCGAAAACGGCTTTCCCTAAAACTTTAACGTCTTGCTGCACAATCAGTTCGGATAAACCCGCTCGACAAAACAATGGAGAGTTGGCGTTGTGCCTAACGCATGTGACCGTTTATGGAAAATACCGTCAACGAGTTTTTAAACCAGTCAACTACTTTTCGCGCTGTGAGGAGGAGCTTCATCAAAGCGCTTATGGTAGCATTATCAAGTGTCTTACTGGGAGGAGCTGGCGGCTGGCTTTTGCACGCTTCTGGAGTTTCAGAGGAGCTTGAAGGACCCTTCGTTAGAGAGGAGGGGGCGGGCGCCGCTTTGTTCAACGCAGCGATGTTCGTAGCTATGCTCTTGCTCGGTGCGCTACTACTGCTCGCTCTACTTCGTTTCAGAGTATCGGCTTTGAAACTTCTCGGGTATTCCGCATTCGCCCTCGCCGCTTTCACCGTAGGCGAAATCTACCTAGCGGCGTTGAATTTCGAACCAACATATGCTACAATGCTCTCAGCAGCTTTCACGGTACTCACAATCATCCTTATCGTTTTTCAGCCAATGGCGATTTACACGGTATCGATCCAGGTTCTCGTTGGCGCCCTTGTCGGAGCTATGATAGCCGCGATGGTGCCACCACTAAGCATGTTAACTATGCTCGCAGCAGCCGCGCTCTACGACTTGTACTCAGTATACCGTGGTCCGCTTAAACGAATTATCCAGAGGGTTTCCGGTGAGCATCAGGACGCGGGGGAACAACGGCGCTCTATACTGACACCATTCGCTGTAAACGTTGGAGGTCTAGCGCTTGGAATGGGGGATGTAATACTGTATAGTTCGCTCAGTTCCGTCGCTCTCTTAACCCCTACCCTCGACTACTGCAGGCTGGTCGTGATCGCAGCTGCTGTGCTCATAGGGCTCTTTTTGACACTAAAAATCGTTGAGAAGAAAGGCTATGCACCAGCCTTACCCCTCCCCGTCCTCCTCTCGATCGCCTCATTCTTACTCTACAACTACGTGCTCTTCGGCTCTGCAATCTGATAGCACTGCCAGAGCTAAGCGGGGTCAGGCCGCCCATCGAGCCACACAGGATAGGCCACCAACGCGGTCGTCATCCCCCACTGCTGAGTCATTTAGGCTGATATCAATGTTATGCTCCTCTCCACTCCCGGTATCCTTCGTATGAACATCACTGTTTTCTCGAGCTCGGCTAAATCGGCAACCTCTAACCTGGCTATAATATCGTATTCACCGTAAACTATGTGAGCCTCGCCCACAGCATTCATTTCTAAAAGTTTCCTTAAAACCTCATATTCCTTACCAGCCTCAACGACTAGAATCACATAAGCTGTAATTTTTATTTCTTCTGAAGCCATACGTGCTCACTTAAAGCCGGCTTTAAATGTCCTTCGCGTAGAGCGCGGTGCGGCTAAACAGATATAAGATCGGGCTCCGAGCGATGAACGTGAGTGAGGAGGTAATCTATGAGGGATACCGTTTCCCTCGAAACCTCAAGTACAGCGAGTTCCATGCGTGGGTAAAAGTCGTAGGTGAAAGGAGGGTTAGGATTGGAGTAACCGACTTCGCTCAGAAGAAGATTCGTGTCGTGGTCTTCGTCGATATGCCCAATGTAGGTTTGAGAGTAAAGCGAGGCGATGTTCTAGTAACGCTGGAGTCCATAAAGGCGGTCAGCGAGGTTCTATCTCCGGTTAGCGGTAAAGTGGTATCATGCAACGAGAGGCTTGATGACGACCCGAGCTTGATAAATAAGGACCCCTACGGCGAAGGCTGGATAGCTGAAGTTGAAATCGAAGAGCCGGGGGATTTCGAAAGACTTCTATCGGCAGAAGAATATTTAGAAAGAGTTGTGAAGGCTAGCTTGGGCGAAGCAAAACTTTGACATCGATAGCTAGACCTCCCTTACCCTTCTCATAAACGAAGAATGGATTTATGTCGATGTCACTGATTTCGGGTATATCCATCGCCAGCTGGGAAACTCTCAGCAGCGTGTCTATAACTGCGTTAACGTCCAGCTCTGCCTGTCCGCGGAAACCCGACATCATCATGTACGCTTTCGTCTTCTTTACCATTTCTTCAGCATCCTCGAGGGATACCGGAGCAACCCTGAACACGACGTCTTTCATGAGTTCTACCAGCACGCCTCCACTCCCGAATGCGATAACCGGGCCGAAGAATGGATCCCTGTGCATGCCAACAAGAACCTCTAATCCACGCGGAGCCATTCTTCTAACTACGATCCCCTTCACCTCCGCGTGAGGCGCTTTCTCTTTCACATTCGCCATGATAGTCCTATACCCCTTCGCAACTTCCTCTGGGCTCTTCAAATCTAACAAGATTCCTCCGACCTCTGTCTTGTGGATTATCTGCGGGGATTCTACCTCGAGAACAACGGGGTACCCTATCTCCTCCGCCACTCTGACTGCTTCTTCCTCGCTCGTTGTTAGGCGCTTCTCGAGCACGGGGATTCCGTAGCACTTGACCAGCTGTGCAGCTTCATAGGGGGTTAATGCGTTTCTTCCCTCGGCTAGGGCTTTTTCCACGATGCTTCTAGCACCCGCCCGATCTACACGAAGCGTAGGGTACGTCTTCCCCTTCAGCAGCCTTTCCCGTAACCTCTTATACTTGTAGACGGCCCCCATGGCTGCTACAGCCTTCTCCGGGGACTCGTAGGCGGGAACACCCTCGCTCGTAAGGCGCTCGATCTCCCTAAGGCACTCCTCACCGCCGATTAAGCTTACGATGATCGGTTTTGAAGATCCGGCCTCCCTTTTGGCTTCAAGTATCGCGTCAGCTATAGCCTTCGGGTTAGTCACTGCCGTATGGCAGTAGAGAACTATAACGGCGTGAACTCTCTCATCCTTCAACGCCTCAAGTATCGCTCCTTTGTACCACTCCTCCGTCGCCATCCCCGTTAGATCGATAGGATTGAAGACGCTGCCAAAGGGGGGCATGTATTTCCTAAACTTTTCCGCCAGGTCCGGGGGGATGTCCATCAGTTTGACATCGTATTGCTCCGCCGCATCAGTAGCCATGACGCCAGCCCCTCCCCCGTTCGTAATGATCACGACGTTTTCACCGAGGGGAAGGGGAACCTGGGCCAGCGCTACAGCCCAGTCGAAGAGCTCTATGAAAGTTGGCACTCTGATGACGCCGCTTTGCTCCAGTGCAGCATCAACGACGGCATCTGCTCCTGCCAGCGAGCCCGTATGGGACATTATGGCGCTCAAAGCCCTCTCTCCCCTTCCGACCTTGAGGACCAGGATCGGCTTCACCGGAGCGATCTTCGATGCCACCTCCATGAACCTCCTTCCACTCTCTATACCCTCCAAGTATGCGGTTATCACCTTGGTGTGAGGATCGCGACCAAAGAACTCTATGAAGTCCACCTCGTTTAAATCGGCCTTGTTACCCAGGCTAACGAGAGCCGAAAGTCCCACGCCCTTTAACGCCGTCCAGCCCACGAGGGCTATGCTTAGAGCGCCACTCTGTGAGATGAAAGCGATGCTGCCCCTTATCGGGGCTCCTTGACAGAAGCTGGCGTTGATGGGCGTTATGCTGTCACACACGCCGACGATGTTGGGTCCGAGGATTCGGATTCCGTGTTTCCTTGCTGTTTCGACGAGTTGTTTCTCGAGCTCGATGTTCCCCACCTCCTTGAATCCGCTGGAGATGACGGCTACCGCTTTCACACCCTTCCTCCCGCACTCCTCGACCACCTGGGGTACGAGCTTCGCCGGCACAGTAACCACAGCGAGGTCGACAGGCTCCGGGACATCCAGGATACTCGGGTAACACTTCACACCCAGAATCTCCGAAGCATTAGGATTCACCGCGTAAACCCGACCCCGGAAACCGGAGGAAAGGATGTTCTTGAGCACCTGGTACCCTATTTTCGAGGGGTCTCTGGAAGCTCCTATGACAGCTACGCTTTGCGGCCTGAGCAATTTTAGCACGCCATCATCTACTCCATTCATCGTCAGGTCTCTCACCGGTTTGTTTAAAGCCTTTAGGTTAGTAGGTCTGGGCTATAGAGAGTTAGTTTACGGCACTCGTCTAATTAACTGCTTTTATGAGATGCTTCACTAAGCAACCTGTGCGCGTAGCAGTGATCGGTTACGGTGCGGCAGGAACAGCGTCAGCTCGCTACGCCCTCTCAACGAACAGGCAGTGTACAGTCATCGTTTTCGAGAAGCGAAGGCATGCGATTTATCACCCATGCTCGCTTCCCAGCGTAATAGCCGGTGAGATAACGCTGGATAGGATAATTGAAGAAGCACCTGTTACACCCCGTCTAACACTAAGCACGTCAACGGTAGTGGAGGACATCGATGTCGAAGGACGCAGAATTCGCGCCCGAGATCTTCGGAGAGGATGCGTAGTGAATGCAGAGTATGACGCGCTCGTATTGGCGACGGGTTCCAAACCATACATCCCCAGTAACCTTAGGATAGAAGATAGTAGTGGTGTCTTTACCCTCAAAACTCTTGAGGATGTTAACCAAGCGTTAGCCGCTATCAGCAAGTATGATGATTCTGTTGTTATTGGGGGCAGCATTCTCGGCGTCGAGGTTGCACATGCTCTGGTGCAGCGTGGCAAGCGAGTCACTTTGATCGAAAAAGAGTTGCAGCTTCTACCGGGCAGGCTCGATAAGGAGATTGCCGAGCATGTAAGCAAGCAACTCGCGGGAGAGGGTGTCGACGTGCTACTGGGCGAAGCAGCTGTGGAAGTGAGAGGCGATCTAGGGGACGTTACTGTCGTGACAAGCTCAGGGCGGGTCCTTAAGGCCGGGTTCGCTATCATTGCCACTGGTGTGAAGCCCGATACTCAACTCGCGAAGCAGATTGGACTCGAGCTAGGAATGACAGGCGGAGTTAAGGTAGATGAAACGATGAAGACGAGTAAAGATTCAGTTTACGCGGCGGGAGATCTCGTTGAAGTCAGGAACATCTTAACTGGAAAGCCTACACTCAGCCTCTTCGCTAGCACCGCTTTCCTTACTGGCCGCGTAGCAGGCATCAACGCTGCCGGGGGTGAGGCAAGGTTCCCTGGGACCCTGCAGAGCTGGGTTGCCCACATAGGAGCCTTTAAGCTGGGAGCAGTAGGCTTAAGCGAGGCGGAGGCTGAGAGGGAAGACTTGGAGCCAATCTCCTCAACATTAACCCTCCTGAACAGGCCACCGTTTCACACAGGAGCAAAGGCGGTAACGGTGAAGCTGATCGCTAGTAGGCTAGACGGTAGGATTCTAGGGTTGCAGGCCGTCGGTGAGGGAAACGTGCTCGAGCTACTTAACGTCGCAGCGCTCGCCATTGCTAGGGGCACAACGATAGAAGAGCTCTGGAGTTTCGAGCACGCCTACACGCCGACGCTAAACGACGTGGTACACCCGCTTCACGCAGCTGCGGAAGCGTTGGAGAAAAGGTTGGGCAGACGCGCTATCTCGCGCTAGCGAAGCTCTAGACATTCAAGCTCGGTGATGAAGAAGCCTTTGTTCAAGTTGAGGAGGAGCCAGGCCCTTAGTTCCTCACCCTCCTCCTGATTCAGCTTCAGCACAACCCGCTCACCGCGAATCTCCATTGAGAGAGGCCTTAGGTTCTTCAAGTGCTTCCCTACGACCCTTGCGAAAATTGACCTGTGGAAGTTGAAGGTTATCGAGCCCCTTTCCCTTACTACGAGCACCTCCTCCTCCATGAGGTCAGCATCTCTCCACTCCACAACCAGCATAATGGGTGCTAGTTGAAAATGGTAACGTTTTTCTAAACAGTTCACGGCCAAGAGGATGATGGACTGGTCAGCCTATAATGCCCACATAACTTCCCTTTGTTACGCGAGCTACTTGTATCAAGAGTTCCGTACCGCTGATGACCATGCCCTCAGCCTCCATTGAGGGCTCTCTATGCTTTGTGTTCACGACTACAGTCTCGATGCCGTTCCTCGCTATCTGTGATGCCACGTCCATGACCGATTGAACGGCTGGATCGAGCGCGGGCTTCCACACTCCTCCTCTCCGTTTCTCAAGCGGGACGTTAGCGTTCCCGTCACTGACGATCACGATGACCGGTTCGTACCCCCTCCTCTTCTCCGCGAGGGCCACGTTAAGCCCCATGTACATTCCAGCGGCCAGCGGAGTGAAATCGTCGAGGCCTATTCTCGATAGCTTGCTCTGTACTAGATTGAAGTTCGTTGTAGGATGCTGGAGCACTGCAGCGCCGAATCCCTTACACACTACAACTGAAACGCGATCCCTGTACCTGCGCGCCTCCCTCTCTATCGTCCTTAGAGCTGTGAGAATCCCCCTGATCGAGTACATCATGGAAGCGCTTGAATCAAGTACGAGAACCAACGATGCTTTCGCCCGGCCTACAAACAGCTTCGCTCTGAGCGAATCTAAGCCGATGCGTGGGAACTCTCTTAATACGGCGCTGCGCCTCAGCGTGGCTGGGATGTGAAGCTTATAGTAGAGTCCTCTGGGTAGCGTGTAGTCTATCGCCATCGATGCGCCACTCATCTTTCTCCTACCACGCATTCTGGCCCTTTTACGGGACACTCTAATCGCCAGTTCTATCAGCTGGCTGGGCTCGATCTGAACTCCCAGTACCTTCATGCCACGCGAAACCTGAAGGAGCGTTTTTCGGAGATCAGCCCCGCCCGAAAACGTAGCGTAGATTGCCTTCCTCGTCCTGATTAGCGCCTTCCTCCCCGAGTACACCGAGTCCCTCCTCAGTAGCATGCTCAAGAGGAGCCAGAGAAGGATGGCTAACGCGGCCAGTCTCAGATCCACGAAGGCTAGCGCCACGAATAGCAGCAGCGCGAGGAGGGACGCCAGAACGTCGCTCTTACCTGATACTATTCGGCTAATACGCCCATCGGGGAAAAAACCTTACTTGAGGTTTCTTCTCGAGAACATCCTCCTTTTGCACCGTGGGCTTCTTGCCTAAAGCTTCGCTGAATGCTGCGTAAATCTCCTCTTTTGCAGGTGGAGGCTTTAATCCCTCAGCTCTCGTCCTATGGCTTAACGCAAGCTCCAGGCCTACGCGCAGATCCTCCTCGTTCACCTGTGTTCTGCCGTCGAGAGCGGCGAGAGCCCTCGCGACCTTCACAGCGGTTATGTCTGGCCTGTAACCATCGACCTCCAACCTTGAGCAAACTTTAGCTACGAGCTCATAGTATAGGTCATCGACGCTTACGTAGGGTAAAAGTTCTCGAGCCCTAAGGATCCGAAATCTGATCTCCTCCTCGATCGGCCTCCATTTCTCTTCGAACGCTGCTGGATCACTATCGAACTCTATGTTCCTCTTGATGATCTCGGCCCTCAGTTTAGAATCTTTGACCGTTTCCGCTCGAACACCGATAGCGAAACGATCGAGCAGCTGCGGCCTTAGTTCACCCTCCTCGGGGTTCATCGTTCCGATGAGGATGAAGCGGGCGGGGTGGCGCAGCGTGATCCCCTCTCGCGCTACCGTGTGCCAACCAGAGGCAGCAGCGTCAAGGATGGAGTCGACAATATGGTCGGGAAGGAGGTTGACTTCATCGATATAAAGGATACCTCTGTTTGCTCTTCCCAGCAGACCCGGCTCAAACACTATCCTCCCCTCTTTCAGGGTTCGCTCTATGTTTATCGTCCCGAGAACTACATCCTCCGTAGCCCCTATCGGTAACTCCACGATAGGCATCGGAGTTTCCGCTACTGGAAGCTTCTCTCCACGCTCGAGTCTCATCTTGCAGACATCACACATTTCTCTCGGAGAATCTGGATTGCACCTAAAGGGACAGTCCGAAACAACCCTTGTTGAAGGCAGCAATCTAGCAAAGCTCCTAACTATGCTGGATTTCCCCGTTCCCTTAGGACCCATTATCAATAAGCCGCCTATGCTCGGATCAACAGCAAGGACTAGGAGCGCTCTCTTCAGATCATCTAGCCCCACATACGCTGGAAACGGCAGTACCCTCACTACAGGCGATAAAGGCATTACAGCCTTATAAAGACTGTGCTTTCAGCAATTTATTTCTACAAACATACCCCTTATTATTCTAAATAAGTTTTTCTGAAATGTTACTGATGCTAGAATTAACTTTTCTAAAACAGTCTGAAGACTATTTTCTCATATCCAGTTATCTTCTCTCCTTCTTCAACCTTCATTATCACTATTTGGCCTCCAATTACCTCAGAAACCCCAGCGCATTCAACCTCCTCTACTTTAGCATTGGATGGAAAGAACCAATAAGCTTCATATGGATACTCTGCTACTTCTTCTTCATAAATATTTTCATAATAATTCAAACCTTTTCGCGGCCGACCGCGAAAACGGATAAAGAAAACCAGGTAAGGCTCCTCAGGGTCGCCTCGAAAACCCAGGTTGACGCCGACAACCTTAGGTCGAAGTCGATCACCATTGATCACCACCTCCTCCCTATCCAAGTATCGTTGCATGTTGGCCGCCAATCTCTCAAGTTCCACGTTTAAACGGTCGATATCTTTAGCGACACTGGCGTAATACCGGTTGTAATCGATGTACTCATAGACTACGATCTGGTTCACTTCCAGGCTTTCGCTAACCGAAAAGAATCCGTAGGCGTGTATCGGTTCGACGCTCTCGCTCATTATTTCAGCACCGGCCTAACGGTATCTCATCACTCTGAGACCCACTGACCCCGGGTCTATACCGTTTGCCTTCAGGATCTCCGCTACGAAGTAGCTGTCGGGAGCTGCCCCTTCGAATTCGCTCATATTCTCCCCATCGACTTCGATGACCACCTTGGGGACTGCATAAACTCTATGTGCATCCGCTAGCTCGGCGAACTCGAGTGCTTCAATCATGTCTCCATATATCATGCGGTTTACCATCGCGTAGCGGTGAGCAGCTCGTACAGCTGCAGGACAGTAGGGGCAGGTAGGAGTCACAAACACCTTTATGCGGGTCTTTCTTGTAACGTACCTCCGAATCGCGTCAGCCAGTTGGGGGGAGAGGTTTCTCGGCTCACCTCTCGATGCATCGATGACGTCCTCAACGAGGGCTCCAAACTCGTAGCCGGCAGGCGTACCAAAGAAACGAATGTTGTACTCTTCAACTCCATGAACCACGATAGCCGGGAACAAGGAGACCTCCAGACGTGAAGCTTCCTTGGAGCTTTCTGTAAGCTCCACGACTTTGATTTTATCGGAAGCTTTCTCTAGTAGACTTAGGATCTCCCTTATATCGTCGCAATGTTCACACTCCTCCTTTGTATTTCGGAAGAACAGCAGCTTGACTGGGTTAATCAACCCGCTTAGCGCCTGCCGGAGCTCGTTCACTAGCTCAGCGTCATACTCGACTGGCATGTTTGTCCGTGCAACTCTCCTAGCACCCATTAAAAAACGCATTGTTGTAAGGGCATGGAAAGAGGTTCTTAAAAGGCCTTGTAAAGGGGTGAATCTGGTGATGTTTTGCAGCCAGAGCAAATCGCTGGTGCCGCTTTAACGGTCACGGCGGTGGTTATCGCAAAGAAGCATAAGGCGCTTGATGATGCGGGTATATTCGCGGCTCTCGTGATCGCGCTCATTCTTCTGGTTTTGGAGGCTAAACTTTTGCTTCTCATGATGCTCTTCTTCTTTACTTCGTCAGCGTTCACTTTTCTCGGATACGAGAGAAAGGAGAAGACTGGTGCAGCCGAAAGAAAGGCTGGCAGAAGCGCTTCGCAAGTGTTATGCAGCGGCTCCGTCCCAGCTTTTATCACACTTGCGGCGGTATTGCTGCCGCCCGCTGAGAGGCAGGCCCTGGTTTTAGCAGCAGCAGCGTCCATAGCTTATGCTAACGCCGATACGTGGGCCGCCGAGATCGGTTCGTTGAGTAGAAGTCAGCCAGTGCTCATCACGAATCCGAGCGTAAGAGTACCTCATGGGGTTTCTGGTGGCGTAACCGTACAGGGAGAACTTGGAGCCGTTGCGGGCTCGGCGGTAATTGCTGCAGCTGCAGGCTTGCTGAATATGTTTAGCCCAGCAAGTATCCCTCTGATTTTCGCAATGGGATGGGTCGGGGAGATTGTTGATGCCATAATCGGCGCTTCGCTGCAAATCAAGTACAAGTGCCCTAAGTGCAACGTGCTCACTGATAAGGAGGTGCACGTATGCGGTGCTCGCACCGTTAGAGCAGGGGGCTTAAAACATGTGAAAAATGAGATCGTCAATCTCCTGACCGAAAGTGCGGTATCCCTTGCGACCTTCGCTTTTACTTTATGGTGTCTGTGAAGTCGAAGCCTACGGGACCCAACTCCTGTGTATCGAGCTCTAACTCCACCTTGTGCTCGCCGGGTTCTAGGCCTTTCCCGAGCTCAAGCGTGATGATTATTTCGTCGCCGACAGCAACGTAGAAGCTCTTGTCGGCAGCCTCAGAGGCCTTGAGCTTCCACCCTTTGAACTCGAGCATAATCTTATCGGGGGGCACTTCAATGTTGTCAACTTTCGCGCGCAACCTGCCTCTCACCGTGCCTCCCCCCAACGTGTTGCGCAGCTTAAATCGTACCCCATCCGGTATTCCATCTCCGTTAAGATCTACGTTCTCTAAGCTGCCTCTGACGTAGAGTTGCCTCAAAAGGTACCTGGGTATGAACATGTTCTTCATAATGATTGATGGTTAGAGGTAAAAATGGATTACCGTCTAAGGGCGCGAAAGGTACTCCCTGAGTTGGCATGCCTTGCAAATGTCACGCGACGAAGGCATCCCGCAGAGCTTGCACATCTTTAGCTCTTCCGAAGCTTCTAGTTGGTACCTCTTACTCAACGCGATTTTGAGGGATAATGCCCGGTGCTTTACGCTGGGATCCTCTTCAGCCACCCTGTTTAACCATCTGCGTAGCGTGTGCCGGAACGAGTAAACTATGTAAGGGCATTCTACATCAGGGGTTTCTATCTTCTGGATCAGAGCGTATATGAGGACCTCCCTCTCCGGGATGAAATAGAACGGCTTAACCCGTGGCACAAGAAGCGGGTGCGTCCTGGCTGCCACCGCACCCTCTCTTAGAATTGCCTGGAAGTTTGCCTGCGCAGCATTCATGAGGAAAGCTTGAACTTCGTCGTCCAGGTTGTGCGCAGTAGCCAATTTGTCTGCGCCGAGCTCGAGGCAAGCCTTATTCAGGAGGTAGCGCCTAAAGACCCCACATACGGTGCACGGCTTGTAGATTAAGCCCTTGTGCATCAACCTGCGCACTGCTTCGTCGAGCGTCAAACCGAACTCCTCCTCGAAGCTTTTCACGACCAGCTCAACCCCCCATAGTCTGGCATAGAACCTGGCTGCTGCAATCTTCTCACTCCGGTAACCGCGAATCCCCTCGTCAATTAACACAGCGATAAGATCGATGCCGAGGAGATCCTTGAACTTCGAGAGGAAGTGTAGGAGAGAGAGACTATCCTTTCCACCGGAGACTGCGACTACCACCCGCTCACCGCGTTGGAACATTCCCATCGCCTGGATGCTTCCGAGAACTCTGCTCTCGAAGAAGTGGAGGAAGTGATCAGAGCACAGATACAACTTCGCGTAGCTCAGTCTCGTGACAGCTTTGGCCCCGCACACCGAGCACCTCGTCGCGCTGGACTCCACCTTCAATTGTACCCCCCACCCTCAGCCGAGCCCAGCGTACCAGCTTATAAGCAACCCACCAATACGGCGCTCGTGAGCGGCAAAGAAATTGTAGTAGTCAGAGTGGGAAAGAGGGGGGTGACGGACGAGTTGATCGCCGAGATCGACAACGTCTTGCGCTCACAGGGTATCGTTAAGGTTAAACTGCTGAAAAACTTCAGAGAGGCGTTCGAAGTTGATAGGGAGGTTAAGGAGGAGTTAGCCAAAGCATTAGCCAAGAAACTTAATGCTACGATCGTTGAGCTCAGAGGTTACACAGTCGTTTTAAAACGGCCGAGACAGAGGTCTCGCCGGACGAGGGGGTTCTAGTGGCTGGAGTTTACGTACATCCGTCCGCCATTGTTGAGGAGGGAGCTGAAATTGCTGAAGGAACTCGCATTTGGCACTTCGTTCACGTGAGGAAGGGTGCAAAGGTGGGGAAAGGTTGCAACATCGGTAAAGACGTTTACATAGATGCAGGTGCGGAGTTGGGGAACGGTGTCAAAGTCCAGAACTTCGTTTCCGTCTATCGCGGAGTGAAAGTCTGCGACAAGGCATTCCTCGGCCCCAGTGCCACGTTAACCAACGACCGTTATCCCAGATCGTTCGTTGATAGCTGGGAAATAGTTCCCACAGTGATAGAGGAGGGAGCCTCTATAGGCGCGAACGCTACTATCGTGTGCGGAGTTCGAGTAGGTAGATACGCCATGGTGGGTGCGGGTGCTGTTGTTACTCGCGATGTTCCGGCGCACGGACTAGTATACGGTAACCCTGCCCGTTTAAGGGGCTTCGTCTGCTTCTGCGGTAGGAAGCTCAGGAGAGTCTTACGTTTTACTCCCTCAACCGTAATTTTCAAGTGCGAGAACTGCGACCAGACGGTGGAAATCCCGCTTCAGGATTACAAGCGTATGGTAATCGAGAGTTCGGATCAACGCGGCTAACGCTACCCACTCATGAAGAGAGCCTTGCTGAGTAGCTCTACGGTACCGAAATCGTAGATTCCGCTCTCAAGATCAGCTGCGTACACTCGCATGGATTTGACGTCCGCACGCTCGAGTATAGGTGAGAGGTACCTCACACGTGGAGCATTGACTTCCGTCCCCGGCATCAAAGGCGAGAGAGCAGGTAAAACGATTAGCCCAGTTCCCCCAAACGCGCCAACTAGGAAACTCTTTAACTTCATGCTTACTCCGAGCTCGTCACGGAGGAGCACAGCCGGGTGCTCGTGACCGATTACAACGTACTCGACACCACCCCAGGCATCAAGGGGAGGCTCCTTATGACCGTGCATAAACAGGTACCTGCCAAGCCTCAGGTGGGGGTCGTAGAGCGGCACTTCGAGGCGCTTCAGCATCGGTATCAGGAAGTTGTCGTGGTTGCCCCTTACAACGCTGACCTCCACCCCCTTCTCCTTCAACCTAGAGAGCAGCTCAATCGTCTCACCCCACTCCTGTTTCAGGGCACTACCGAACTCGTGCTTAACGTCGCCCAGCATCAACAGACGTCGACTACCGGTCTCCCGAAGGGCTTCTAGTATGAATGATGCGATGAATTTGAATTGAACCGGAGGGATGAAGACTCCTGATTCCTCCAGCGCCTGCTCGTACCCCAGATGCAGGTCGGCTACAACGAGCATATCGATATCTTCTAAGTATAGGCTGAGTCCAACAGCCCACACTCCGTCATCCAACTTCAGCCATGGTAGCTCTCTCTTCAACTCAGGACCTACCGTGTCCGCTACCATCCCTGGGCCGTATTATGAAGAGGGGGCTTGAAACCCTTTCGCTCCTGCACTTCGGGCATCTGGAGGGCTTCTTGGGCCTATCAAGGTCTTTGAAGACGTACCCACACGTTTTACAGGTTGGTGGCACCATCAGAAGCACCTTGCCGCTCGTACGAAGACTCTTCGCCACATGCTTCAAATCCTCGTAAATCGACCTTGCCTCACGTGGGCTCAGACCGAGTAGAGCCGCTATCTGGTTGATGTCCAGCGGCCGATCCGTTGACGAGAGGGTCTCGATTATCCTTTCCCTCCGGCTCACTTAGTCCCCCCTGCCAGTTGCGCTACCACGTCGTTGTGGTTCAGCTCGGCACCGCAGTACTCGCAGCGGAGCCTGAGCGGCCTGATGGTTAAAACTCTGAACTTGGATGTGACAGGTTCGTTCGGCTGGTTTGTGATACAGTTCGGATTAACGCACCTTAAGAGGCCCTCGACGAGTGGCGGTACGCTCACTTTTACTTTCTCGATTACGTCATAGTTCCTGATAATATTGATCGTCGCGCTGGGAGCTATCAACGCGATCTTACTTACCTGATCCCGCCTTAATGTGACCCCCTCGACCTTCACGATATCCTTCCTCCCCAGCTTCTGGCTGGGGACATTCATCACAACAGCTATCGTCAGACCCTCTGCCCCTGTGAGACCGAGTATCCGGAGCACGTAAAGCGCGCGGCCAGCATCGATGTGGTCGATCACTGTCCCCTCCGCGATCTTGCTGACCCGAAGCTCCTTCTCCATCTCGCATCGCCTCTACTCCCGGGCTTTATAGCTCATCCTGCGAGCAGCTTTTTAAGCAGGGCCATCCTCAAGGGAATACCAAACCGAGCCTGCTTAAAGTACCAGGCGTGACTTGTGGAGTCTACATCGTAGGTCAGTTCATCAACCCGCGGCAGGGGGTGTAAGATGATTAATCTCTCCTTCGCGCCCTTCAAAGTATCGGCGGAGACCCTGTAGCTTCCCCTGATCTTCTCATACTCCATCGGATCCGGAAACCTCTCCCTCTGGATCCTAGTTACGTAGAGGACGTCAAGCTCGGCGATCACCTCGCTGAGGGAGCGGACCTCCTCAAACTCGACGCACCTCTCCTCCAGTAGCGCCAGCGTCTCAGGCCTGCAGGAGAGCTGAGGCGGCGATATCAGGTATACCTTTTCCGGCTTATAGAGGGTCAGCGCAAGGATAAACGAGCGCGCGGCGCGGCCGTATTTCAAATCGCCCAAAACGCCGTAAACTAGCCCGTCGATCGTGCCGAGGGCTTTCCTCACGGTGTACAAGTCGATCATCGCCTGAGTGGGATGGTCTCGCGTCCCGTCGCCACCGTTGATCACCGGGTGCTCCGCTATTTCAGCAGCAAAGCGCGCTGCACCTTCCAGCCTGTGCCTAATGACGATGACGTCGGCGTAGGAGTCCAGCATCCTGATGGTATCGGCGAAGCTCTCTCCTTTAGCCCTAGAGGACAGCTCCTCCGGAGGAAGATCGATAAAGCCGCCCCCCAACCTTAGCATCGCTGTCTGGAAGCTGAGCTTCGTCCTCGTGCTCGGCTCGAAGAACGCTGTAGCCATGATGCGCCCTTTAAGCACTTCCAGCTTCTCTCCTCTTTCCACAGCTCTGAGCATGAGATCGGTCTCCTCAAACAAGCTCTCTAGATCCTCCCTCGTGAGATCCAGGATCGTGATGATGTCGCTCCCCTTCCTCATAATTCCCCCCTCTCTTGCGCTGCTAGAAGATCCTGAAGAGACGCAAGCGCGTGTAGTGTTACCCCAATGTCGGCAAGGTTCCGGGCTGCCCCCTCCTGCCTATCGACGACGACGAGAGCGTTCTCCACGCGGTAACCAGCTTCCCTCAGTACATTCACCGCTCTTGCGAGCGAGCTGCCAGTCGTCGCTACATCGTCGATTATCAGCGCTAAACCGCGCACACTCGCGTCGCCCTCTATGAGCTTCTGCGTGCCATGCTCCTTCGGTTTCTTCCTCACGTAGATCAGGGGTTTCTCGAGGATGAACGCCACCATCGTTGCCAGGGGTATGCCCCCGGTCTCAACCCCGGCTATCACATCGCACCCCAGCTCCGCAGCAATCCTCGCAAGCTCGCTAGCGATAAGCTTCGCCTCCTTAGGGTGGGAATAGACCCTCCTCACGTCTACATAGAAACTGCTTACCCCGCCCGAGCTGAGCCGAAAGCTCCCGTGAAGTAGACACCCAGACCTCAACAACGCATCTACAACTTCTCCTCTCGACATCTCCAACGGCTATCCAAGCCCCTATTTAAGCTCAGCTTTCAAAGCATGTAGGTTGCATCCCTGGCAGCCTTCGCAGATGATCGCCTGTCGGCGCTAGCTGTGATCGCCCTTCCCACGATTTCGAAATCGGCTCCAGCCCTGATCGCTGACCCAAAGGGGGCTCCCTGTGCCCCAACGCCCGGAGAAAGCAGCAGCTTGTCTGGCGCCAACTCTCTAACTGCCTTAATGATGTGGGGTTTCGTGGCGGGCACCACGCAGCCTTCGAGACCTGCTCTCAAGGCCGTTTCGACGAGCTCGCGGAAGTGCTGATCGATCAGCACAGAACCTCCATGCGTCATGGCGACTAGGCCGAATAGCTCAGGCCTCTCCTGCGCGCTAGCTACCTCCTCGATCCCTCCCTGGAACAGGTGGATGATTGCGCCGTCAAAGCCCATCCTTTTTATCAGTTTCAACTCGTCGACAACTATCGGAGGCACGTCAGCCAGCTTGAAGTCGCAGAGCATGTAGAGGCTTCCGCGGAACCTATCCAAGAGGTATTCGACCTCCTCAAGACCCCATTTTAGAACCAGGGGTAAACCCACCTTCACACCAACTACGAACTCCTCAACTTCTTCAACCACCCTAGCAGGCCTCTCGTCTACAGCATCTAAAGCCAGAATCACCCTGGATTTCTTGGCCGCGACCAGCTCGCTGAGCTTTGAGGAGATCACAGCCGCCCCAGTAAGCGCCAAATATAACCTAAGCTCCTGAATCATGTGGACGTTTCACCCTCAGTGCAGCCCTTCGAAAGAATCTATGAACTGGTGATCCGAAAAGGCGTGTTCGAGGAGATCCTGAGCCACGTGAAAGAGGAATACCCCATTGAGGCTTGCGGCATCCTACTGGGGCATGTGAGGGAGGGTAAGGGGTTCGCGGAGAGGGCTAAGAGGTTGAGGAACATCCTGGCTTCGAACACGTCCTTTTGGTTCGACGTACGCGAATGGATGGGCGCGATACTGGACGCAAGGAGGGAGGGGCTCAGCTACATCGGCCTCTACCACAGCCACGGCAGAGAGAAGCCACTCCCGTCGCCTAGCGATCAGCACAGGATGCTAGAGTGCCCGGGGGAGGTCTGGCTCATCGTGGCCTATACACCCGATAGCGAGCCGAAAGTAGCAGCTTACAGGATCGACGACTTCGGCTCCGCGATAGCTAGAGTTCCCGTGAGGATCATTTAAAGCGGGCAGGGTGCGATCTACGTTACGCGCGGACCCGCACATCAACCCGGAAGCCGAATCCTAAGCGTTGATCCCATTAACACCCGCTCCGGAATTGGGAAATCGTGGTCGAAGCCGTAGTAGAAGCGAGGAGAGAGGTAAGTCTGGACAGGCTAGAGGTTCTGGTGAGGAGGGCCAACGAGTTGAAAGCTAACCTTGGTGCACTGGTGAGCGCGATCGAATCCAAGTACTCTTCTGACCCGCGGTTGGGCAGTTTGATCAGTAACGTCCTGAAAGCCGTGAAACCCCCCGAACCACCCGATGAGCAGCTGTTCAGCGTGGCGAGCAGCCTGGAGCGGTACGTGGGTGAGTTGGAGCGCAGCGTGAAGCTGCTCACGGAGTACGCTGTGACGCTGGACAAGCTCCAGGAGGAGTTAGGAAAGTTAGAGAGGGAAGCAGAGGAGCTTATGGCATGGAGCGAGCTACTGAGGGAGATAGCCCCGCACTTGGCCAACGACGCCTCCAGGTTAGCAATGAGGGCTCAGAGGCTGATCTTTCAACCTCCGCTCGAAGATCTGAGAAGAGCGCTGGACGAAGTCGATTTTCTGCTGAGGGAGGCTAAGAGTCACAACCGCGTCTGTAGGACGGCGTACGTTAACAGGGTGAACGAGCTTCTGGGCACAGCATCACAGCTCATCAAGGCTGTCAAAAGGGCGCATGCGGGGAGCGCGCTAACCGAGGCCAGCAAGCTTCTGGCGTTCGAAGAGGCGCTAAAAGAGGTTATGAAGAAGTTAACCGAGGCCGCGAGGCAGCCACTCGCGGCCAAGATCGATCTGGCCAAGATTAAGCTCGATCTGGGGAATATCGAGCGGGAGGTTTCCCTAATTCTTGAACAAGTGTTCAACGAAGTGGATAGGGATCTGACGAGGGAGATTGAGCGCCTGGCGCGAAGCTTGAACGGAAGACCGATAGCGCTATCCACGCTGCTTGAAACCCTTTCAAAGAAGGTGAACCTACCTGTAGAGGCAATAGCTCTTCAACTCGTATCATTGGAGAAGCGAGGCTTCGTCACGATACAGGTGAAACTTGAGACGTAGGAGAATCTCACTTCAAAATGGTGAAGGTAACCTGCGGGTACTCTGGAACGCTATGCTCACCCCTCCCTTCCCGAACTTCAAGCTTTGATATCCGTAGAGTCCCCGCTATATCGCTGCTGCAAGCGCTCAAGATTGTCGAGTAAGCGGGCGGGGCGTAGATGATCACGTGGGGGAGCTGCTCGCTCAAAGCTATTCCGGCTGCACTCTTCGCCCTCCTGATAGCGGCTATCGTTCGTACGACCAGCTCGCCCGCTTCAACATCCTTCTCTTCATACTCGCCGGGCTTCGGCCAGGGCGATACAGTAATGCTGGACCACCCGATTCGACGAGCGTAAATCCTGCTGTAGAGCTCCTCCGCGATGTGCGGCGTGAAAACGGAGAGCATTTGAAGCAGCTTCAGCAGCACTTCGTAGAGCGTTCTGCGAGCTGCTAACCCGCTCTCATCATCCCTGTTCACCCTATACTTTACGGCCTCTATGTAGTGATCGCAGAAGACATGCCATACGAAGTTGACCAACTCGTTCGCCGCTCCCATGTAGTCGAACTCCTCCATCCGCTCTGTTACGGTTTTCACGAGCTGCTCCAACCTGCCCTTGATCCACCGGTCCAAGAGCTGGTATTCGCGAACCTCCTTCTCGAAATCGTCATCCCTTACGCACATAGCGATGAAACGGGCCGCATTCCACAGCTTTGTTAGAAACCTCTTGGCGAAATCAACGCCCTCCCACGAGAACCTGACATCCGAGCCCGTAGTCGCTGCCAACGCTGCCCAGAGCCTGAAAGCATCGGCCCCATACTTTTCTATAACTTCCATTAGGCTAACGTAGTTACCGTAGCTTTTATGCATCATTCTACCATCTGTTCCTCTAACCATTCCGTTTATCAATGCTATCTTAAACTGCGGCAAACCGAAGAGAGCGACCCCCCTTACGAGGAGGTAGTAGTCCCACGTCCTGATGATGTCGTACCCATTGGGCTGGAGATCGGCGGGGAACAATCGCTCATCCAAGTTGTCTGGCCATCCCGCGTGAACAGCAGCTGTAATGCTGGAGTCCATCCACGTGTCCATAACATCCGTTTCGCCAACGAACTCACTTGACCCACAGCGCGGGCACGTTTCGATCCTCGGCGGGTCGAAACGCGGATCTACTGGGAGCCACTCTGGCTCAGCTACGATCGTCTCACCGCACTTCTTGCAGTACCAGACCGGGATCGGTGTGGCAAAAACGCGCTGCCTCGATATCACCCAATCCCAGTCTAGGGAACGAACCCAGTCCTCCAGCCTCTTGTAGGCGTGCGGTGGGATCCATTTGACCTGCATCGCAGCCTGTAGGACGGCTTCCGAGAGCTCCTTCGTTTTGACAAACCACTGCACCTTCGGTAGGATCTCGACCGGGGTGTGGCATCTCCAGCACGTCCCTATGCTGCTTTCTATCGCCTCCACCTTAACGTAGGATCCCTCCTGCTTGAGGAGATCGACGATTTTGGCTCTAGCCTCCTCGACGCTTAAACCCTTGAGCGGCCCAGCGGCCTCAGTCATCTTCCCCCTATCGTCGATCACTATCCTGACTGGTAGGTTGTACCGTTTCTGCCACTTCACATCGACTTTGTCGCCGTAAGTGCACACCATAACAACCCCCGTCCCGAACTCGGGGTCCACTTCATCGTCAGCTATTATCGGAACCTCATGGCCGTATACGGGAACGACAGCCGTTTTGCCCACTAGGTGGGAGTAACGTTGATCGTTGGGGTTTACGGCAAGAGCTACGCACGCGGCAAGCAGCTCAGGCCTCGTGGATGCGACCACAACCTCACCGCCATCCCTCAGCCTGAACTTGTAGAAGTGAAGCTCCCTCTTCAAACTCACGTGCTCAACTTCTGCCTCTGCGATCGCGGTTTCGCACCTGGGACACCATACGACTGGGTGCACCCCCCTGTAGATGAGGCCCTTCCTGTAGAGAAGGATGAAGCTCAACTGGGTTCTGCGCCAGTAGTCTGGATCCATCGTCATGTACTCAGTGCTCCAATCGATGCTGCACCCCATAGCCTTCAACGCCGCACGCATCGGTTCGATCCACTTCAGCGTGTACTCCCTGCAGAGCCTCAGGAACTCCTCCGTCGGTATCTCCCTCCGCCTCTTTCCCAGAGTCCTTTCAACCCTCACCTCCGTCGGAAGCCCGTGGCAGTCCCATCCGATGGGGAAGAAGACGTTGTAGCCATTCATCCTCTTGTACCGCGCGGCAAAGTCGATGTAAGCGAAGTTTAGGGCGTTACCGACGTGCAGCTCGCCGCTAGGGTAGGGAGGGGGAGTGTCTATGCTGAAAGTCGGTTTCTCTCTATTCCCCCTATCGAACCTGTAGACCCCGCTCTTCTCCCAAAACTCCTGCCACTTCGGCTCAATTTCTCTAAAGTTGTACCTCGCGGGTAGGGTTTGCATCGCACCCTCGGGGGCGCTATTATCCGAGCTAGTAAAAACATGCCGCCCCAGAGGTTTTACCCTACTTCCGGCAAGACTCCCCTCCTTCCGGGCATGCTTCACCTTAAAAACTTAGCCTTTTCCACTGGACGCGTGGATCATCAGCTCAGAGTTAACAGGGCGGCTGTAGAGCTTGTAGCACACTACCTGCGTGAACCCTCTTCGAGAGAGCTCGTAGAGAGAGCGGAGCTCGCTGACCCTCAGCTGCAATCCGTAGCGAGGATCCTTTCGAGGTTCAATCAGCGCATCGACGCCTTCTTCTACACAGTGGGGATCGCCGCTATCAGCTACCAGCTCACCACCAAGGGCGAGGAACACTGGTTCCTTGCAGCGGAGCATGCAGGAGGTGATCCACGCGAAAGCCTCAGGAGCTTTGTGGAAAAGTCGCCTAGCTTGAAGCTCGCCAGGAGCGCTCGCCTGGCAAGGGTCGAGAGGCTCAACAGGCTCTACCCTTCTTTCGCAGCTAAACTCGACCTCTACCTGAGCGACCTCGAAGCCTTTAGGAAAGATCTCGCCAGGGCTCTTGAGGCGGATCAGGACGCGAAAACAATAGTTTTCGCAGTAAAAATGCTCTACTACGCTGCTAAGGCTTCTGGCCTGAGCATCGAGCCACCCTCCTCCATACCAATCCCTGTCGACCGTAGGGTGTGCCTCATCAGCCTTACAAGCAGGGTAGTGGAGGGGGAACCCCCCACGCCTCAGGGGGCTAGGCTCCTGCTATCGAAAGCACCGAAACTAGTTGCCGAGGCTTGGGGGCTCGTGTGCGAAAAGAGCGGGGTACCACCCATCAAACTCGACGCACTACTGTGGTTGCTGGGCGGCTGCTACGAACGCGCGGGGTCGCCAGAGGGGGCTCTCGATTGCGCCTCTAAGCTGCTGTCCCCTCCCCCAGGAGCAGCGGTCTCCCTGATGCGCGTCCTGCTCGGGCTCAGCCCATAGTCGTCGGGCGTGAAGTAAACGACGATTTCACCGCTCTGCCAATCCCTTAAGACTATGCGCGCTGCCTCCTCGACGTTAGGCTCCCCACCCTTCCTCAGAAGGTTCCTTCTCCTCGCGATTTTCTCGAGCGCGGCATAGGGATCTTCGTCGTCAACTCCATACTGCTTCAAAAGCACCTTCGGATCCTTCTTCTTCAGCAGATCTATCAGCTTGACGGCGGCGGGTACCGGGTCTTCCAAGCTCTCCGGCCTCAACGCGCCCCGTATCGCCAGCTCTTCCTCCTCCCCCTTCGGAACGACCCCGGGAGTGTCTACGACTCTCAGCCACGTAGCCGCTTTAGCCAGGAGAGGGTTCTTCGTCCATCCGGGCACAGGGCTGGTTGATGCGCTGTGACGTCCTCTTAAGACGTTGAGGATCATGGATTTACCCACGTTCGGCAGGCCGACAACAGCGACGGTGACCGGCCTATTGCTGCTCACGCGCTTTACGATCCTCCAGAGGTAGCGCGTACCAAGCCTATCCCTAGCGCTGACGTAGATCGTTGGGTACTCTCTTTCTAGAATTCTCTTCCATTCCTCCATGACGTGGCGGGGTACGAGATCCGCTTTGTTGATCACTATGATGAGCTTCTTCCCCATCCTCTCCACGAGCCTTTCGAGCTCTCGAGTCCGCGTCGCCATCGGGTCGCGAGCATCAACCACCTCCAGCACTACGTCGGCTTTCTCAATGACCCTCTTAACGATGCCCCACACCTCGTCGCGTGAGCCCATCAGCACCACCACGTCATTGCCTCGAGCCCCTCAACGACTCCCCGCGAAGATTTAAGCGCTTAGCCCAACCTCGGTGCCGGCTGGAGGGGCGAAGGCAAGTAATTTACCAGCAGTGATTACCTGTTGCTTGTGCTAGTGAGCCTCAGCCTCGATCATGTTAAGGCGGTGATTTACGTCTCCGGTCTTAGCTCGCCGAAGACACGTAAGGCGTTGATCCAGGCTTTGCCAGCTAGAGCGAAGGCTCGAAGGGTGATGGACGGCCTCCTGATCATCGAATTAAATCTAAGAGTGGCACCCGAAGGGCACAGGTGCACGCTCTGCAGAGGGGAGGTGGCTTACTGGCCACCAGCCTCGAGCCTTATTGTAGCACTATGGAGGGGATGTAGGGAGCTGGCGAGCCCTCTCAACTATCTCGGTTTCGTCGTTGACGGGGTTGAAGCCCTTGAGTCGCTCAGCGGGACATTTGATGCCGAGCTATGGCCTTCCGACTGGGAAGATGTAAAGGGGTCTTTCATCGACTCTCAGCACTGAGGCTACATCGTCATCGTAAAAGGCTCCCACAGCAACCGTGCCTAGGCCCAGCGACGTGGCCGATAAATAGATGTTCTGACCGACCATGCCCGCTTCGAGCTCAGCGTCAGGGCTGTCACTGGGGGTGCATAGCACTATGTTGAGGGGGGCCCGAGCGACCCACTCCTGCCCTAACGCCGCAGCCGCAAGCCGCGCTGAGACGTCCCCTTTCACGATGTTCTCTAGCTCATGCTCTTCTGGCGAGTACCTGTAGACTCCCGGATCCAGCCCCTTTATGCTGCGCGCGGCAAGGTAGCACGTCACTCTGTAGCTCGTCAACGGCTGGTAGGGTCGGACGGGGCCGGAGATGGACCAGAGAAGTATCGACGAGAGCTCGTCCAAGCGTAGGGGCATGGGACTGTACTTTCTCACCGATCTCCGGTGGACTATCGCCTCTTCAAGCGTGAGTTTGGCTGGTGAAGGTTCAGCAAAGCCCTTTGGCAGCCTCCGCTCGATCAGCTTGGCCCCCCGCGCGCATATCTCGACGCAGTAGCGTATTCGACCGAGCGGGGGTTCAAGCTTCCTCAGCCGCCCGGCCAGCCCTAAAGCACTCGCCTCCAGCAAAGCTCCTTGCGCTGCGTGCCCAACCTCCTCGCGGATGTACATGTACCCCCTTTCCCCGTAGACGCCCGTCGTCCTCTCCGAGACCTCCTCGAAGAGGATCGCAAACGAGCCGCGGCTAGAGACAGAAATGCCCTCGACACGCCTTAAAGCATGCTTGAGCGGGGCCGGGGACTGGTAGCTGTATACGCCTGGCTCTAGGCCTCGGACAGCTCTAGCAACAACGTACGTCCTCAGCGGGTATGTAGCTCCTGCTGAGGGGGCAGCCCTCAAGCACCTACCCCATGCCCTCGCTGTACAACCCTGTGCAGCAAAGACGATTTTCGACAGGGCCTCTAGAGCCACCTCGCTTTCAACGCCCTCGTACAGGAAAGCTGCATCAAGCACGGCTTCGGCTATCGTCAAGGAGAGCGTGGGTTTAAAGTCGGGAAGCTCAGAAATCCTCTCCACAAATGGAGGGGGCTGCGCAATCGCTATTATTTCTGATCCCTGCAACAGCATTTTATGTTCGGCCAGACTTAGGGGTCCGTGTCGATCAGGAAGGTGTACGTAGTCACAAGGAATCCCGGAAAGCTTCGGGAGATAAAGTCGATATTGGGTCAATATGGGCTTGCTGTAGAGCCTTGTGAGGCTAAAAAAGTGGAGATACAGTCGGATAGCCTCGAGGAAATCGTAAGATTCGCCGCCGCTCAAGTGGCTGGTTCCCTGCCGGAGCCGTTTGTCGTGGAGGACTCCGGGCTCTTCATCAAACACTTGAACGGCTTTCCCGGCCCCTACTCGTCCTATGTTTACAGAACGATAGGGTGCGAGGGAATACTGAAGCTGATGGACAACGTAAACGAGAGACAGGCGTTTTTCTTAAGCGTAGCTGCCCTATGTTTGGGCGGCGAGATTCGTATTTTTACGGGAAAGGTTGAGGGTACGATTAGCCGTGAAAAAAGAGGATCGCAGGGCTTCGGTTTCGATCCTATATTCATACCGAGTAATTGCGAGAAAACATTCGCAGAGATGAACCTAGAAGAAAAATGCCGCATCTCGCACCGGGCGAGGTCGTTTAGAGCAATTGCAGAATATTTGTTATCTTACTGCAAAAACACTACGAATATTAATGCAAAAGGTGAGTGAGGATTATGAACTTCAATCTCTCAACCTCATCAATAAAATTATTTTCAGGCTTTTGCTTACGCGTAAAAGATATAAATCGAGAGGACGAAGCTGCTCTGGGCGCGGTACCGCTGGCGGGAGTGGGGCAGTGCCACCCGCACTTAGGAGGAAAAGCGCGCCCCACTTTCACTCCGGCCAGCGGCGCGAAACCCGGGTGACTTCTCGATGTATAGCACCCTGCTCAGGCTCATCACGATACTTCACGCGAAGCTCCTCGGGCGCCCGCTAGCTCTGTGTGATATATCGGATCTCGACGGGATCGCGTGCGCAGCTCTTTTCAAAATGAGGTACCCGGAGGGGCTCGTCGTGCTCGCATCTCCCTCCGATGTTCAGAGGGGAAGGCTTCTTAGGTTGGTAGACTGGACTTTCGTAGCTGACCTGCCATGCCCCGGAAAGGCATTGATTAGGGCTGATCATCACGCTTCGAACAAGCCTTGCGCGCAGCAAGAGTTCTACGACCCTACAGCGCCAGCAGCAGCCTCCCTAGCGGTAAAGGCACTGGGTCTTGATCACAACCCGTTCGCACGGAAGGTGGTAGAGCTGGCCGTTGAAACGGACACGGCCCGAATCGTTTCAGCGGAGGCTCTCGCGTTGAACGATGCGGTTAAGGGTAGCGGGTACAGGGGGAAGCTGCGTCTCATAGATCTCCTCGCTTCTTGCAGCTTAGAGGAAGTATTAGCGGACGCCGGGGTCAGAGCCTCAATCGAGCGTTACAGAAAGGTGAGGAAGAGCACGGAGGAGCTGGCCGAGAGACTCCCCCCGAACAAGTTTTTCATCGCGGTCTTCAAGGACGACCTTAAGCTTTCCTATAGGTACCTGTGCATACTTATGGAGAGGAGGGGGGCTAGCGTGACGGCCTTGATCGTGCCCAAGGGACTCACATCCCTCAGGATATACCTCGGCTCCGCGTCTCGGGACTACGATGTATCGAAAGTGGCAGCGAAATTTGGGGGTGGAGGGCACCCCTATGCCGCCGGAGCCACAGTGAAGTCGCTTCGAAGAGGTTTTGCTGTTAGGAGGATTCTTGACGAGCTGGCCGACTTCCTAGGCGTAGAGAAACTTAGTTACTTGCTCATATCTAAAGAAGGCATCGAAGAGCGCCTGTGGCCTTAACGGGGGCCGGAAAGCAACTTCTCAAGCCTCTCAGTTAGCATTCTGTAGGATTCCTCAACCCACGCTCTGGCTATGGGCTTCATAAGAGCTAGGTACTCGCTCAAACGCTCTCCATTCAACTGCTGAGCGACGTAGTACAGCGGTATGGAGGGCAGCTTTCTCACGACGCCTATACTCCACTTGTGCTTGAGCCTCTTCAACAGCGCATGATCAAGCCCCTCGCTCTCCAGCTTTTCGATCAATTCGAGATCCTCTAGTACGAGAAGCTCGGGAAAGACGTGGCTTCGAAGCAAGCCCGGTTCATACCACTCCCCTTCGCGAACAACCTCGATAGCGCTCCTCCTGAGCTCCCTAGCGATGCGCTCGTCGACCTCGAAAGAGTAGACAAGATCGAGCAGTTTCTTCGGCGGACTCGCGTACTTCGACGCGTACTCCAGCCTGTTGATCAACTCGGTCCTCCACGCATCGTACTTGAACAACCTATGACCCCTTTGTAGGAGCTCGCGAACAATCATTTCCGCTAAACCTTTGGCCTCAGCCACCGCCCCCCAATCGATTGAGGCGGGTGAATCATGATCGGTGTGGTAGAAGTCGACGTACCTCCAGAGCGAGTGGATAGTCATCGCTGCGACCCCTGCGCTACTGAAGGAGTAGCTGTCGAAGTAGGGGGAGTCCAGCTCGTACTCCACCGAGGGTCCGAGCACGGATTTGAGCGCCTCCCTAAACTCTAGACCGCTCGCGCTGATTGTGAGCGGACGTCTAGCGACGACATCCAGATTGACGATCGCCACGAGCTCATCCAGTTCACCCGTAGACGCTAAACGCTTCACGAAGTTTCGGGAACCCCATAGCCAGTAGCAGGGATTGAAGTGCGGTGCACCGTACTCCTCTGCCCCAAATAATGCGAAGGCGACACCCCTCAAGTTGTTCAACTCCTCAGCGAGGGAACAGACGAGCGCGACGCCGACCGCGTCGTCAGCCGTCCCGGCCAACCATCTGTCGAGGTGAGCAGTCACGAGAACTCTTGCCTCACCGCTTCCGAAAGCCACGAGATTAGCGGAGCTTGAGACCTCGGAGTAACGTGTCTTAACCTCGAGCTGGACGTAGTGCTTCCCGGTTAGCAGTCGTTGAGCATCCTCGCGTCTTATCGATACAGCGGGTATTGGTGGCGGTAGACCAGGCTCATCTGCGTAGCTCGTGAAGATGCCCACCACTATCCTCCTGAGTACGTGGGGGACGAAATCGTAGAACACTACAGCACTTGCGCCGGCCTGCGCGCAGAGAGCGTACTGGGCCGCGACGTAGTCCGGATCTTCGCTGGTCATCCCGACTAAAGCTACCCTCCCCTCTAACCCGCTCGTAGAGATGTTAACTCCTTCGCCTGCGTAAACTAGCTCCCCTTCCACGTAGCGGGAAGGTGAGGGGGGCATCGCCACGGCTTCGACCATCCTACCATCAATGTAAAGCGCTAAGCTTTCCTCGTACCAGCTTGAGCAGGCGAAGCTCTGCTCTTGAACGCTCAACCCGATTCTCTCCAGCATCTCCCTAGCGACTCTAGCCACCCTCGCCTCAGCTTCGGTACCGGGCGCTGCCTCACCCAGGCTCGCAATCCTTTCGGTCAGCCTTCTTACCCGTAAAACCTCCATCGCGAACCCCTCAACGAACAGCAGAAATACTTGAGCTGTCAAACATGCTCGATGAACAGGGAGAAGGGTAGAGGGGAAAGGCTCCTGTCGGATGCTCTAGACCGCATCGATGAAGCCATTCACCTTCTGAGGGAGTACGCCCGTGAGAAGAAAGAGGAAGCTGAAGCTCTGGAGGACATACTCTACTTCTTGGAGGAAGCCGGTGAAGCGCTTGAGCGAATAATCAGATCTCAAGAGCGGGCAGGCTAGCTAGAGATCACATTACCCCTCAGAAGCCTCGTCCATTTGAGCCTTGAACTTTTTCTTCAAAAGAGTCAGATACCCCAGAAAACGTCACACCTCGGTCGGCATGACTTTCATCATCCAGGTTCTCTTCCTCGCGCCAGTTTTAAGTGTTGCCCAGCGATCATATGCTGCAGTCATGCCGGCCCCATGGCGTAGGAGAGGGTTTGAAGCGGAGAGAAGGTTGGTGAAGCTGCTTTCGAAACGCCCCTCCGCTTACGTATTTAGGGTACCAGTGAGCGGGAGCAGGGCTGTACCCGATGCTAAAACCGCGCTCCCTGACGTATTCATGGTTGACAACGTGCGCGGTGAGATAGCAGCTTTCGAGGTGAAAGCCACGAGCAAGAGCAAGGTCGCTGTGAAGGCGGAGCAACTGGCCAAGCTGTTCAAGTTCCTGGACGCCTTCAAGAGGTACGACAACCGCTACGCTGTCGTAGCTGTATGGTTCTCAAAGGATGGTAAGTGGGTCTTCAAGTTGGCGCGAGAGGAATTCCCTTTATCCGACATGGTAATCCGCAACTCCGATGAATCGGATTGGGAACCTTAAGTCAAACCTAAAAGCTGCCTATGAGGACGCCATTCTGGTGATGTTAGATGCCCGCTCTAATCCGGTTCGAGAGGGTAAGCGCCCACAGCCATATTAAGGGACTGGGGGTTAGAGATGGTAACCCTCTCCCTGTCGCTGATGGGCTTGTTGGGCAGCAGGAGGCTCGACGAGCGGCTTGGATTGTCGTGCAAATGATCAAGCAGGGTAAGATGGCTGGGCGCGCTGTACTCCTCGCAGGCCCGCCAGGCACTGGTAAGACGGCTCTTGCCGTGGCCATCGCTCGGGAGCTGGGAGAGGATACTCCCTTCGTCGCTATTAGCGGCAGCGAGATCTACTCAGCCGAGCTGAAGAAGACGGAAGTGCTGATGAGGGCGCTGAGGTCGGCAATCGGTGTAAGGTTGAGAGAGTACCGGCGGGTTTACGAGGGCCTCGTCAAGAGGCTAGAGGTGAAGTTTGACAGACACCCCTACAACCCCTGGATGCAAGTGCCGGTTGAAGGCACGTTAACGTTGAAGACGACGAGCGAAGAGAGGACGTTCACGATCGACGGTAGCATCGTCGCTGAGATGCTTGAAAGAGGGGTGAGCGAGGGCGACGTCGTGTGGATTGACGAGGAGACAGGAAGGGTCTACAAGGTGGGTCGCGCGGCCGAAGCTGAGCGGAGGTTCGACCTTTCCTCAGCGAGAAGGGTTGAGATACCGAAAGGCCCCATAGTTAAGGAGAAGGAGTTCGTACGGACGCTGACGCTTCACGAGTTGGACATGATGCATTCGCGCGGTGGCACGATCTTCTCCCTACTCTTCGGGGGAGCAGAGGAGCGAGAGATTCCAGCTGAGGTTCGTCGCAGCGTTGATGAAGCTGTGAAAAAGTGGGTTGACGAGGGTAGGGCTGAACTGCTGCCCGGGGTCCTCTTCATAGATGACGTACACATGCTCGACATAGAGGCTTTCAGCTTCCTATCGCGGGCGATGGAGAGCGAGTTGGCGCCAATCATCATACTGGCCAGCAACCGGGGCTTTGCCAGGATAAGAGGAACCGATTACGAGTCGCCTCACGGGATACCCCTCGACCTCCTTGACAGGCTGCTTATCATAGAGACGAGAGCGTATACCGCCGATGAAATAAGAGAAATCCTCAAGATCCGAGCAGCAGAGGAGAAGGTAAATCTCGAAGATGAAGCCCTTGAACGCCTAACCCAGGTTGGAGTTGAAAGAAGCTTGCGTTACGCTGTGCAGCTGTTGACGCCCGCTAAGGTGATCGCAGCCCAGAGGGGGTCGGACTCCGTGAGCGTCAGGGATGTTGAGGAGGCAGCTAGGCTATTCGTGAGCGTTAAGGAGTCCTCCCTTCACTTGAAGCAGTACGAGGAGCTTTTCTTAAGATAAAGTACAGCTCTACCGCCGTTACAACGATGACTACCTGAGCGAGGTCGAGGTGGAGCGTCTGCCCTCCAGCGGTCTTGATTGTGTAGAAGAGGGGGTATAAGGCGACTTCCACGTTTCTTGTGAACACTATCAAAGCCAGCTGGAAGTAGTGGGCGATGACCATCGCGACCATGCACGTCAGCGTGAACCAGGTGAGGACCATGCGCCCCCTCGAAGCGAAGGAGGCCGCAATGAGCCAGCTGAAAAACATCACAACAGCTACCCTCCAGAAAGGCATCCAAGGATACTTCGGGTATGGGCAGTACTCGATGCAAACTGCATCTTCAAGCGGTATGGCGGCCGCCAGCGTGGCAAGCAGCAATGTTACGAGGGTAGCCGTCACGAGGGGTTTTAAGCTGACTCCTCCGAGCTTCACCACGGATAGCGTAAGCAGTTGTGATTTAAAAGGGCAGCTACTCCAGAGTGTAGCGTGAACCAACTCCCGGCACTTCATCGAGGCCGGTGACCTTGCACAACTTCTCCCTAGCCTCAATAGACGTTGAGTGCAGGGGTACCAGTACAGCACTCCTTGCTCTAGCGAACTTGAGGAGCAGCCGAATATCGTGATTGTTGAACGTGCTTAGATTGAACCCCCCCAGCAAGGCTCTTACAACAGAGTTCGTAGCCCCTTCGAATCCCTTGAGCGAGCGGATAACGGAGTCTAAACCGTAAATGGAGCAGGATACAATCGCGGCATAGCCACCGTCAAGCTTTAGCATCACAACCCTTTCGTTGTACAAGGGTGATTCGAGCGGTAGTAAAATGATTCCGATATCGGTGAGTTCTTCCCAACCCCTGGCCCTAAGCTTAGGCAAGGGGGGAAGCAATAGCCGGTGAACCTTACCCTCGCGGGCCAGGTGCAATAGAGCGGCTACGTGGTGCGCGCTCCAGGCAGTTCCTATAGCAAAGTTCAAGCGCTCTAAATTCACGCCCAAGGCACCGGCGTTGTGAACCATAACCTCCCATAGAGGGCCCCCGTCTACCACAAAGCTGAAACGTTTGCCGACCTCACTTTTACCCTCCACGTACAGGCCTAGACCATGGACCGGTAGGGCACCACGCCTAACCCCTCTTTCGGATATGAAGTCATCCACCAATACCGTGATCCTAAGCTTGGGCAACCTCACCGCCTTGCTTAGAATCCAATTGCTTCAAGTGCTCCCTTATCACCTTCTCCAATTCAGGATCGTTTAGACTGTTTGCAATCTCCCTGCCCTTCTCGCCCAGGGAGATGTACTCCCTGTAGAGCTCCATGAAGTGTGGACCTACGATGTACAGCCGCCTTAACAATCCCTCGTTGATCATTTCGCTCAACTGCTGGTCGATCAGGAGGGAGTACGGGTACTTACCGCGGAAGCCCAAATCGATTCCAGCACTCTGCGATACAGCGTAGAGGATCGCGTGAATTGCCCTTCTTTCCAATGGTTTGCCGTAGTTCTTCATAAGCAGCAGCACGAGGCGCCTTGCGCTATCCAGTCCCTCCACCATTAGACCTCACATGGGCGCGTTAAGCGATGCTTAAAACCTTTAATTCTACTACCAACTCAACGCCTCTGGGTGGTTTCGGATCCCAGCAACCGTTACCGAGATGTGTGAAATATGCCGAGAGGAAAAGGCCACTCACAATTGCCCCTTGTGCGGGAGAAAAGTCTGCGCAGAGCACTGGTGTAAGGATCGCTGTCTAGTCTGTGAGATATCAAGCTGCGAGGCGTGCAAGGAGAGACTAGCCGTCGGATACTGCAAGATCTGTGGAAGCCTGGTGTGCGAAGAGTGCTCGATAGAACGAGGGGTGGAGAGATTCTGCCTACGATGCCATCAGGCAAGTCGTACCACGTAACGCGTCGAAAACCTCCCTGGCTTCCTAACGATTTTAATCCCCGAGTAGTCCGGCACCCACAACCTTAGGGTGAATGTTTCAAGATCGTACTTCCTAACTACGAGCTCCCTCCTCAATAGCCTTAGGAGGTGGTTAACAACCACCTTCAGTCTTTTGCCCCTCTTCTCGAGCTCCGGCAGCATCTCAGCGTAGATCGCGTCAACCCTCGCACTTACGTACACCCGCAGGGAGTAGGCCGCATTCACGATTATCAGCGCCACTACTATCAGCGCTAATGCCGTTACATCGAGCAGAAGGCTGGAAAGCCAGAACCTAGCCAAGTAAGTGGCGAGAGCTAGGAGCAGGAGGACGAAATTTAATCGAGTTAACTTCGTCGCCAAACGATCGAGCTTCTCAAGCCTCTTATACGCAGGAGAGGTTTGGGGTAATGATAGTATGGCGCGTATATCCTCCTTAATCTCCTCCCAATCGTATGGCAGTTTGAGGTTCAACTCAACAATAGCTCGCTCCACTCTCTCCAAGCTCGTATACCGACCGATTCTGAAGCCGTCTAGAGCCTCGATCAATCCCTTCAGTACCTTCACTTTATCCATCATAACCACCTGTCGAGACCACCCCCTTCTCTGGATACGAGATCCTTTAACCGTTTAAAGTCCGCCTCCAGCGCACCTCTTAGCCTAGGGTTGTACAGTGCAGCAGCGGGATGCAGAGTTGGTAGGCAGAGCATGTCGATGCCAGCAATGCGGAGCCGCCTCAGCGAGCCCCGCACCTTCATTATGGATGAGAACTCAATGCCTCCCAGCTTAAAGATCGTGCTCGCGCTATGCCTGCCTAGGCACACGAGTATGGAAGGTTTGATGATCTCGATCTGCATAATCAGATAGGGGGTACACGCATCGATCTCCTCATCCCTCGGATCCCTGTTTTCGGGTGGTCTGCACTTCACGACATTCGTAATGAAGACTTCTTCCCGCCTTAATCCCGCAAGCCCCAAAAGCTCGTTTAGCAAGTTACCAGCCGCTCCGACAAAGGGTCTACCCTGCACATCCTCGTTGTAGCCCGGAGCTTCGCCTACTAGCATCACTCTGGCGTTCGGATTCCCCTCGCCGGGAACAGCATTCCTCCTAGTAGCGTGTAACGGGCAGCGCGTGCACGCCCTGATCTCACGCGCCACCTTCTCGAGCTCGCTGGCTGCCTCGAGCATCACGCTGCACCCTCACCACTCCTTTACTACCCTCAACAACTATTTCAGCTTCCAGCCCGTTAATGATGCCTTTGAGGCTGAAGGGATCCGGGGTTGGCCTGTCCATCAGGGGAATGCCTCCTATCAGGCATCCTACAACGATTATTGGCTCACTTTCGGCATTCACGATACCGGCTGGCGCTAGACCCTTTCTCGCAAGACGAAGGAGGGTGTAGGACCCCACCGTGCTACCCTTCCCGTAAGGGAAAACCAGTACTGAGCCCGACACACACTCCCCGTACAGCTCATGCCCCCTCTCCACTATTCTCCCAGTCTCAGGATCAACACCTCCGTAAAACGATATGGGCTCAGTCGTAATGAGAATCCTCCCACGACCCCTGCCCTTCACGAGACCCCTCCCCACTAGCTCCACAAGCTCGTCCACAAAATAGGTGCGTGCGTAGCGGCTTAAAGGCAACTGCTAACCTGCGACGTACTCCAGCAGGGCTTCCCTAGGCATTAATGCGACCTTGTAGCCTTGGCTGGAAAGGTAGTAGGCGGCCTTCGCAGAATCGGTAGCACACCTGTGTACCCCCAATGCAGATAAATTCCCAACGACCATACATGTGTCGGAGTACACTCTAACCCCCATACTCCTCAACTTTTCGACGGCTGCCCTCGCTACTACAGCGCTCCATCTCGAGGTGAACACGAAGAGGGGCTTCCTCAGAGTCCTCCCCTTCAGCCTATTCGCCAAATCGAGCAACTCATCCGGCGACAGATGCGGGCATCCCAGCACAGCTGCATCGAAATCCTCACACCTCCAGCTCTCAAGGATCTCCGTGAGATCGCTCACTTCAGGCTCGATCCTCTCAAGACCCTCTGAGAGCGTAAACTCGGGGGAGACCCCCTCGATCAGCACCATTCCGATCGAACTCGAAGCCCCAACGGCGGATAGAAAGAGCCGTAAATTGCCTGGCTCTTTCAGTCCTGCCGGCGGATCATGCAAGGCTGGGACACCCCTTCCTACAACTTTTCCAACAAGGTAACCGAGCGCTGAGTAGCTCCGGCCCGCTTCGACGAAATCCCTGATTCTTCCTAGATCAAGTACCACACTGGGCTTCCTCGCTTCATCGGTGTGAAGGCCTACGTAGGGAGCTCTGCCTACTAGGGCCTCCAGCACCGAGAAAGGACCGCCCTCCCGATTCGACCTCGCGCCGAGCACGCTGTTGGCATACAGTACCGCGCTACTTTCCGCCCAAGCTAAATGATCGCCAAAACGGGGAGGGTAGATTAGGTACGGCGTGCAGCTTAAGGTGGCTTGTGCGCCCATCTTAGCTAGAGCCTTCAAAGCCCGCATTTGAAGCTCGTACTCCCTCACGCCGACCCTCATCTCGCCGTAACGCTCCATGTCGAAGCCCGCCGGGTTGATCGTGGTAGGCACGGCAAACCGCAATCCCTTCTCAGCTAGTTCCTCGAGATACTCAATACCCTCTACCCCCAAGTTCCTGTACGATATACCGGAGATATGGGCGCTAACTACCTTGATCAGCCTCGGCGCGCCCAGGACTTCAGCAACCTTAACGACGGCTTCTAAAGCCTCCGCTAGACCCTCTCCCTTTGCGCCCTTCAAAATCTCCTCCTCCTCTCTCGTAAGCCACACCATCGTTCACAACACCGCCTTGATCGCCTCTAGGGCTCAGCCCTTATGCTTACCGAAGTTTTAAACAGTTTCACCCCCACAGCACTTTACTTTCAGGCTTTTTACTGTCCGTAACTTTTAAAACTTATCCCTCGTCTTTCCAGCTAGGGAGCTTAATGAGCCGGAGGAGAACCAGTGCGAGTAAGCCTACACCGCAGGTAGAAGAGAGCAATTTAGAGGAAAGAAGCGTGGAAGAAGAGGAGTTCGCGCAACCTGATGCAGAGCCGTCGCTTCTCGAAGAATTCGATCTTGAGGATCTAGAGGGGGTTGGAAGAGTCACAGCCCAAAAATTGCGGCAGGCGGGCTACTACTCCGTTAAAGACATAGCTTTCGCGTCAGCTCATGAACTCGCGGCGTTTCTAGGTTCCGAGGAGAGAGCACTCAGCATAATCAGAGCCGCACAGCGAGCATTGAGCATGGGTAAGCTGTTCATCACGGCAAAGGAGTTCTACGAGGAGCGGAAGAGGATAGCTTACATATCGACCGGCGTTAGAGCTCTCGACGACTTACTAGAGGGTGGGATTGAAACGCGCGCAATTACCGAGCTTATCGGCGAGTTCGGCGCTGGTAAGACTCAGCTTTGCCACCAGTTGGCTGTGATGGTTCAGCTTCCGCGGGAGAGGGGTGGTCTCTCGGGTAGGGCTCTCTACATCGACACTGAGGGCACCTTCAGGCCCGAGAGGATCATCAGCATGGCCAGGTACAGGGGACTCGACCCGGAAAAAGCCTTGGAGAATATAATCTACGCTAGGGCGTTCAATAGCGATCACCAAATGCTTATCGTGGACGAGGCGAGGAGGATGATAGAGGAGCAAAACATCAAGTTAGTCGTTGTGGATAGCTTGATAGCACACTTTAGAGCGGAGTATCCCGGTAGAGAGAATCTAGCGGCAAGACAACAGAAGCTTAACAAGCACATAATGCAGCTGGCAAGGCTGGCTGCGATATACGACGTAGCAGTGGTTGTTACGAATCAGGTGCTGGCTGCGCCGGACGTTTTCTTCGGAAACCCGCTAAAACCGGCCGGAGGGAACGTAGTAGCCCACGGGTGCACATACCGCATTTGGCTCAGAAAGGGGAAGGAGGGGAAGAGGATCGCTCGAATAATCGATTCGCCGAAGCATGCTGAAAAAGAGACAGTGTTCACGATATCAGATGAGGGCGTAATCGACGTTTAAAGCAGGTTAATACCTATTGACTGCCGAGCTTCTCTAAACTGTAAACGAGCAGGGAGAAGCCGATATCCTCTAAGCTCTTAAGCAAGTCCCGATCGTGGAGGACATCGGCTTTCGCAAGCAGAATCTCCTCTTCGATTACAGTCTTCCCCTCCTGCTTAATTTTCCAGATCACCTTCGCTCTTTTATCCCTTCGGTACAGCTTCATTAGCGCACATATGCGGCGGCCCATCTTCTCCTCACTGCAGGAGAAGAGAAACTCACTAAACGATGTCTTCTCCCCAGCATCGTTGGAGTAGTACTCCACAACCTTATCCTTCGAGAGGGTCAAAATCTTGTAGCCGTCTCTCGAGAACAGCTCCTTCAGTTTTCGCACCACTAAATACCCGATCATGTCCTCGAACGCTTCGTCATCTCTCAACGTTGATATCGGGATATAGAACTCCTCCTTAACGATCTTATCACCGCTCCTCGCATTAAGGATATTTACCATAACCCTTTCGAGGGCTTTGTCTAACCGCTTAAAGCTGAGCTCATGTCGGCTCGCGCACTTCCTGCACAAGGTCCAGTCCGGGGGTAGGTGAACAACCCTCCCACACTTCGAGCACTTCTTCCAGAACCCATTTACGAAACGCCATTTCACGCCTACGTTACCCGCCCTGTCAATCGTGATGAGAGCGTAATTCCCCATGTTCCTGCCATCCCTACCTAGGCGATCCAGCCTCGCGACATTCACAAACAGTGTGCCTCCCCTCTTCACCTCCAGACCGCCCAAAGCGTGGCAGTGCCCGAAGATGTGAAGGACCGGCTTGTAGTAGGAGATCAAGTAGTTCACCTCTGGTAGCCCCGTGTATGACCCGTGCGCAGTGATTGCTTCAAGCTTTCTACCTCTATCCAGTATGCTGAAAGGTGGGTAGTGGGTTACCAAAACAATAGGTCTTTTCATGTTGCGCCGGATAGGCTCCAGGGACGACGCGTGACCAACGAGCGTCACACCGTTCAGCTCCACCGGTCCTATGCTCTCCAAATCCGCTACAAGAGGATCCTCGCGAAGGACTCCTGTCGGTGCGTTCACGTCCCAGTTACCTTTCACGTAGAAAACCGGCTTACCCAGCTTCGAGATCTCGGCCATTACTTGGTGAAATACATTAACATCTTGTGGATCTCCTACGTCCCCGGCGATGACCACCGCGTCTACCGCTTGAAGCTCTGCAGCATCAACACTGGCGATGAACTCCCTCACGGCGTTCAATTTCCCGTGCAAGTCCGATAGACATAGCAGCTGCGTACTCTCTTTCATCACATCATTACCTCGGCCCCTGATACTACGTAACCCCCTCAACAGAAGATCTATAAAAAGTTGCACGGTGAAAGCTTCCTCTAGAGTCAAGGCATCGGCTCCGTGCAAGACCCGGCTTAACGCGGGACTGCTACAACCGGTCAAACCATCGGTGAGCCAGTAAGTGGAGCCCCGGCCGGGCTTCGAACCCGGGTCCTCCGTGCGGGAGAAACCGCCCTCCGGCTTTCCCGGCTTTCGGTAAGCTCGGCTGCCCGACGACGCTTACGAGGCCGGCGCTCGTACCAGGCTGAGCTACCGGGGCTATGGAGAGGTTAAAGCCCCTCCCTTAATACCTTTACTCTCCCCTACGGATAGGCCCGCCGCAGTGTACGCGGGAATGGGACTGCGTCCACGATGTGGTCCAGTCCAGCAATCCACATGACTAATCTATCTATGCCCAATCCGAAGCCGGCATGGGGAACGGACCCGTACCTGCGCAGATCAAGGTACCATTCGTAATCCTCCGGTCGCAGCCCGAACTCTTCCATCTTCGCCAGGAGCTCCTCAAGCTTATCGATCCTTTCGCCCCCACCTATGATCTCACCGTAGCCCTCGGGAGCCAGCAAGTCGGCTGAAAGGGTCACCTCTGGCCGTTTAGGATCGCTCTTGTGGTAAAAGGCTTTCGCTTTGACTGGGAAGCGGTGTACGAAGACCGGTTTATCGAATTCCTCCACGATCGCTCGCTCCTCGTCAGCACCGAAATCATCCCCCCACTGCAGCTTGAACCCCTTTCCTCTAAGCAACTCTAATGCTTCGTCGTAGCTAATCTTGTAGAAGGGGGGTTCGCAAAGCTCCAGCTTTTTCACGTCTCTTCCCAGTAGCTTCAGCTCTTCTTGGTTCTGCTCCAGAACCCTCTCTACAGCGTGCCAAACTAGCTCCTCCTCTACGCGCATGATATCATCGAGACCAGCCCAAGCTTCCTCAGCTTCGCAGTGCCAGAACTCGGTCAGGTGCCTTCTCGTCCGCGACTTCTCAGCTCTGAAGGACGGCGCAATAGTGTATACTTTCTCGAGGCTGAAGATCAGGGCTTCCAGGTAGAACTGGGAGGATTGTGTCAGGTACACGGTACTATCATCAACATACTTCACAGGGAACAGCGTCGCACCGCCCTCCACAGCCGCTGTGATGAACATGGGGGCTTGAACCTCATAGTAACCGTGCGATCTGAAGTACTCATGAAGAGCCCCGAAGACCGTATGCCTGATCTTCAGTATGGCCTGCATCCTCCTGCTGCGTACCCAGAGGTGACGAACGTCCAGCAGGAATTCGCGAGAGTAGTCCTTCGATATCGGGAAGTTCCTGGAGTGCCCAATAATCTCGAGATGATTCCCAGCTATCTCTTTACCACCGGGCGCTCGCGGATCGCTCTTAACGAACCCTGACACTATGACGGAGGATTCCACGTCCGCTTCTCTGGCCAGCGAGGCCTTTTCACCACTAAAAACCACTTGGATGATTCCCGTGGAATCGCGCACCACTAAGAACACTTTCTCGCCGAGATCCCTGTGCCTGTATACCCACCCTCTAACCGTCACCTCCTCTCCATCACCAGACCGCAACGCATCAGCGATCCCAACTACACGCCGTTCAGCCAAAGCCTCCCACCATCGTTAAGTCGCTGACTACCTCCTTAAAAATCAGGCCCCCGGGTTAGCGTCAGGCTTTTCAGCCCACACCTGCGGGTGAACTCATGAACGGACGCGTTTCAATGCTGTTGTCAATTGTGCTACTCGTGGCCTTCTCCTACTTATCATCCCACTACCCTCAACACCTTGGAACTTTCCTGATAGCTTACTTCCTCGTAGCCTTAACAATAACCCTATTCATGGGCGGCCGTGCAGCATCAGCCATGATACGCGACCTCGAGTACATCAAGAAGGGTAAAGCACTCCTCTCCGTCGGAAAGGAGGAAGTTATCAAGCTTAAGAGTAAGGATAAAGTGTTGAATGATGAAATGAAAAAGCAAACTTCACTAGTAATCCCGCAGTTTGCAATATTTTTCATATTGTTTACTATTTTACTTATTCCAAATATAAGAGACTCTGTCATACTTTTCTTTAATAATTTATTGTCCTCTTACACTTCGGATAGTAACCTTATTAATTTCATATCTTTTTTAATATTTTATGGAATTTTTACATTAATTTTTCAAGTAAGCTCAATATATTCCAGGAAAGGGATGGATAGGCTAGGAGGAAGATTGGAAGTCCCCCTCTTCTACGTAATCACTGAACGTGGGTTGATATTGGAGGAAAGAATACCTTTGAAGGCTCCATTAAACATCCTAGATCTGAGAGTTGATACTAGGCGCCGCTTTGTAGAGTTTAGAGTGAAGTCTTCCTTGGGCGGGGTGAATAGATATAGGCTTTACTATGAAGAACCCCGAGTTCTTGAAACCTACTTGAGGCGCTTAACCGAACAGCGCAGCTAAGCCCTCAGCGACCTCTTCCTCCAACTCCTTCTTCTCCTCCTCCTTTCTACTCTCCTTTACCTCTGCCGATTCGGCCGCAGGAGTTGTTGCCGCCTGGCCAGCCGGCTGAGTAGGCTGAGCAACGATTGGTGCCGCTACGGCAAAGCTGGCGCTCTTTATTGCTTCATCGATGTTGACTCCGCGCAGAGCGGCTACAACAGCTTTCACTTTCACCTCGTCCACCTCAATGCCCGCAGCCTCTAAGATCCTTCTCAGGCCCTCCTCTGTGATTGGTTGTTTGGCGTAGTGGAGCAGCAAGCTCGCGTACACGTATTCCATTCTAAGCCCCCCGCGCGCCGGGGTAAATGGCTTATTAAACTTTATTCCTCTGGGCCGCCGTTGTTGCACGCTTTTCGTGCCAGTACTCCCTAGTTCTCAGGTACTCCGCCTCAGCTCTTACGACTTCCCGGATTAACTCCTCCTCGCTCATCCCGTGACTGAGGATTCTTGCCGCAACTGTGGGGCCTACGCCTCTCCCCGCCAAGCAGAGCAAAGCTTTCTTGCCGTAGCTCATCGTGAGGATCGCGCTCTTCTGAGCGTTTCTAACTATGTTTTCCTCCTCTCTGGTGAGCTTAACACCTCTCCTCCACTTTTTCAAAACCTGAATGGCATCAGACTCCCAGTGGTTGAATACAGCAACAACCTTTGACCCGCACTTCGGGCATCGGATTTCGTCCGGCGCGTCATCCACGGAAACCTCGCTGCTCCATTCTACACAGTGAAGGCATACGAGTAGTAGTCTTGTCTTCTCCAAGCGTTTCTTCACGTAATCGAGAGCCACGATCTGTTCGAGGCCTCTGACGAGAAGCCCAGCTTTAAAGGGCTTCTCGAACATGCTTCTAGCCATCGGTGAGAGTTCTTTAACCCTAGTAACGCGAACTTTCACCCTTCCCGACCTAAGATCGTCAGCTAGGCGTTCAAGGGTTTTTACATCAAAACGCGTGCTTAAGAGCTCCTTCACAGCTTCTTCTTCTACGACCGTTCCCGCGAGAAGCTCCGCCAGCTTCCTGGGAGGTACTTTCAACCTCGATCCCTTCCTCAGCACGCCTATACGCTGGCATACGTGGAGGAGCTTCCAGAGGTAGGCGCCCGACCCCCTTATGGCCTCCTTCACGTGCGGGAGGAGCCCCTCCTTCAAGTTGAGAAGAACCCCTGCCAGCTCCATGGGGTCTACGTCCCTCGAGAGCATAAGCGCTATCCTGTAGGCGTCAAAGATGAACTTCGAGGAGACCCCTCTGGCCTTCGCCAGGTAGAAGCTGAGAAGAAGCGCGAGCAGAGCGTTAGCTCGCGTCCCCAAGCACGCGTGAATGACGGCGATTCTCCCCCCGTACTCCAGAACGATCGTCTCATCAGTTGGGACCTCACCAGTCGATGCCTTTTGCTTCTCCAGGTAATCTCTGATCGCCCCCAGTAGATTCGCATCCACACCGTACTCTACAGCCAGCTTCTCGAGTGGCTCCGCCAGCAAGCGACGCCACAAAGCCCCTACCTCCCTCGCCACTTTGTAGGGGACGGGTAGATCCTCTCCTACCCAAGATGGGATGACGGCTTCAGAATCCTCCGAAGACTTAGCGAATAACCTCCCTTCGTCTAGCGCGACCTTCACCACCTCCCAAGCCCTACCCCCAAGTACGAATCGACTTCCCTCCGCTAAGTAGGATGCGGCGAAATCTCCATCTAGCACCCCAATCTTTCGCCGGCTTGCGATATCGATCACGTCGAGCGTCTCAACGTCAGGTATTGTTGAAGCTGACTCGTAGTAGTAACGGAGGGAGCGAGGCCCCCTGCGAAGTTTGTCTCCCTCTAGGCGCAACAGTTTTATGCTAGACAGAAAGTTCGCCAAGTTCCTGAGCTCGCTAAGAGTGAGATTCCGGTAAGGCAGAGCTCTGCTTATCAACCTATGAGCATCATATATGTCCACTTCCCCCCTTTCCAAAACCAGGCCAACCAGCTGATGCGCTAGCACGTCATACGCCAGCTCCTCGTACTCAATTTCTTCGAGATTTCCACGTTCAGCCCTCTTAGCAATGATGATTGCTTCTGAGAGCTCATCGACATCCGGTGCGATGATAGCCCCCCTCGCGACTCCACCAATAAAGTGCGAGCTCCTACCCACCCTCTGGACCAACCTGTTGACTTGGCGGGGTGACATGTACTGGATTACGTAATCAACGTGACCCACGTCGATCCCCAGCTCTAGGCTCGACGTCGCTATCAAGCACTTCAATTTGCCCGCCTTCAAAGCCCTTTCCGTCTCAATACGCTGCTCCCTGGATAGCGAGCCGTGGTGTACGGACACGGCATCTCCAAGGTACTGCTTCAATCTGGAGCCCAGCGCTTCAGCGGTGTTCCTCGTGTTTACAAACACTATGACGCTCCTGTGCCTATTAATCAGCTCCAGCAAGCGTTCCACTCTTTCTTCAACGTCTGAGTATGAGCCGGTGTAGACCACTTCAACTTCGTATCGTCTCCCCTCCTTCACTTCAACTAGCTCAAAGTACCTCCCACCCGTGAGAAAGTACCCAGCGGCTAGAGGGTTCTTCAGAGTGGCAGAGAGCCCGATGCGTTGAATGTTGTGAGCGCTCAGCTGCTCTAACCTTTCGAGCGCGATACTCAGTTGAAGCCCTCTTTTGCTCGGGATGAGCTCGTGCAGCTCATCGACTACCACCCAGCGCACGTGCTGTAGAGCCCCCCTCATCTTTTCGTTAACGAGGAGAAGCTGAAAAGTCTCTGGGGTTGTTATCAGGATGTGAGGGGGGTCTTCCGCTATCCTCCTTCTCGCGCTCTGCGGAGTATCTCCGTGCCTGACCTCAAGCCTCAACCCCACTTCAGCGGCTATCTCACTCATTCTGCTGAAAATGTCCCTATTCAGAGCTCTCAAAGGGGTTATGTAGAGCGCCGAGACGCAGCCCTCCTCACACCCCTCTCTTAGAAGAGAACTAAAAATGGGGAACAGGGAAGCCTCAGTCTTTCCGTAACCCGTTGGAGCGGAGATTATCGCGTTAACCCCTCTGTTTAGTACGTTAAACGCCTTAAGCTGCAGCTGGTTGAACGAGTGGTATTTGAACCTCCTTGCCACGGCTAAAAGACGGGGGTGCAGCAGCTCTTCAACATCCATCTCCAACTTCCTAGCTTGCCCTCCGGCATGCGGCAAAAATTTAACGCGGTGCAGCTTCTTCACTCGATGCCTCTAATCAGAAAGGAGAAGCAGCCTAAACCTCCACCAATCCCCCCAGAGGTGATCCTCGCCAGCAGACCTCTGAAAAACCCAGCAATAGTGTGGGAGAAGAACGAAAAAGGCGAGGTCGTTATTAGGATCCCGCTCGAGACATCGCAGTCAGGGTTGTTCAGCGGCTTCGTGAAGGAGCCCCGCGAAAAGAAGATACTGCTAGACCCCATCGGCTCCTACGTTTGGGAATTGATTGACGGTGAGAAAACCATCAACGAGATCGCAGAGCTTGTGGCTCAACGCTTCAAGTTCCACCGAAGAGAGGCGCAGATGTCCCTGCTCGCCTACATCCAGATGCTAGCGGAACGGGGACTTATTACGCTGCTTGCGCCTGCACCTGCTAGCCGCTAGGTCGGTGCAATGGACGAGTACGAGCAGCTCCTTAAGGATCTGGAAACACTCTTAAAAACCAAGCGCACGATACGGTGCGAAGACCTGTTAGCATGGGGTAGGGAGAGGAATGTAGGTCCGGTTACTCTCCTATCTCTAGTCGAAGACCTTGTGCAGAAAGGAATTGCTGAGCCTTCAGCTGAGCAGGAGCTGGTTGACGACTTCCTTGAACTCTCGCTACCGAAAAGGCTATCATTAAAGCAGGTGCAACCCCCTAGTTCTTACCAAGCCCCCCGCGCCGCGCAGCATCGACGTAAGAGGAGGGTGGGGAAAGCTGTAAAAAGAGACGAACTCTTAAGGTTCTTGTACGAGCAGGAAGGGGGGGCTGAAGAGACCGCCCAGGATAAGACTGAAGGACTACAAAGAGGGGGAGAGGAGGGATTAGAACCTCAAACGCCACTCGAGGAGCCTAGAGGAGAGCATGTAAGAGAGGAGGGGGTACCGGAGGAGAGAGAGTACGTACTAGCTCTACAGTACCTTTACAGATTCTGGAGCGTTGGTGAACTCAGGTTTGAGGCTGATTTGAAGAGCATGGGGGTACGGGACGCGGCTTCTCTCATCAGAAGATTACAGAGCGAGGGTTTAGTTGAGATTGCCGATCCTGGCGTGATCAACGCTAAGCGAGAGTTGATCGAGAAGAGATTGAAAGAGCTAAAACATAGTCTAACTCCGAGTCCTCTGGCCGACTTGTTCGGCTAAGCTGCTACAGGGACGTAGATTTTCACGCGCCTATTACCGCTCACGAGCTTCAGTAGCCCCTGCTCTTCTAGAGCTTTCAAAACCCTCTTAGCCTCGCTTATTCTTAAACCGTACTGGCTATGCAGCATGTAAGGCGTTATGTACGTCGCTCTGCTAATCTCCTTGAAAATGGCATCTAGTGAAGCTTGAGTCACCCTGCCTTCATTGCTGAGAGTGATCTTCGGCTTACCGCGCGAAGCCTCTTGCTGCTTGGAGCTCTTTTCCTGCTCTCTCCTAGCCCTCTTCTCCAGCTGAGAGATCGTGGGCCTTTTCTTGCCTCCCATACGACCCCCTCTCTCAAACTCGAGGGGATTCTTAAACTTCCCGCTGACCGCTTCTGCTACCTCGTCCCAGGTACGCTAGCAGGAATCCTGTTACTATGGCGATTACAGCCGGATCCTTCAGGGCATCGAGAATCTCCATTAGGTGAGCTGAAAACATTTCGGCCAGGTAGAAGACTTCCCCTGCCACTCCCACGCCCACGAACTCAACGTTTCCGTTGTTGAGCAGAACAACCGTGGGGAAAGCTGAGACGTTAAAGAGAGCCGCTAGCTCAGCGTTGCTATCAAGCGCCCATATCCAACTAGTTGCGTTCACTTCCGCAGAGTAGCTCCTAAGCGAGGCTTCATCATCGTACGTCGTTGGGGCCAGCATAACCACTTCAACGTTGAGCTCCTTTAGCTTCGGTATGAGGAGTGAACAGCCGGTGCACTTAGTGTAGAAGAAAACCAATACTTTAACACCTTCATTCAACTTTACCACTTTTCCGTTTATATCTATGACAAAGAGAGGCTTGGGAAGCTTCACCCTTGCGTGATCATACTCGACTTGCGTGTACTCACGCAGCTTTGCGCGTATCAAGCTGACATTTGCTACGAGCACCTGCTGTTCTTCAATCCGCTGTTCAGGGGGGATCGTACTGCAACCCACGGACAACCGCACGTTGTGCACCCCTCCCGCTTGAACCGTGACACTTGTGCTGTTGCTGCACCCATCAGCATGGGCTACTACTTGATACTCTCCGGGCGGTAACTGGAGCAAAAGGCTCTTCAGAGCGCTACTATTTACAATCCGCCCCTCCTTGTCGAGGATCTCTACCACTACCCCGTCAACTCCGAAAACCGTAATATTCAAAAGGCCATTAGAGGAGTTAAGAGTTTCTACCCCCCTTTCCTCTTCTGGCACAAGGACAATGGATATTCTCGCGTCTGCAGCTCCGATAACGAGGGAGGTAATGTTCCTTCTAAAGCCCTCTTTCCATACTTCAACCGTATATGTGCCAGGGGGCAATCTGAGAACCACTGAACCATTATTACCAACTTGAACCGTTAAGTTTCTCTCCTTTACACTTAGAAATGCATATGGTTCCGTAATTATCGTTACATTAACTTGCTTCTCGTCAACAGTGCCAGACCTAACCAGGCTCAGAACGCTACGACCGTAGAGAACTGCTGCCCAGGATGAACCCTCAGCTATTACGCGCGGCGTCCAAGGGATGGGGTAAGAGGCTACGCTGAACGTGAGCCCTTTGACCATGATGAACGATGGAGCAGCTACAGCGACCTCGCGATCGAGAAGGAGTAGAGCGTAACCCCTCTCACCCTTGGGAGGATCGCTCACTCGTACAACAGAGTTCGCGTGTACCCTGTAGAGAGAGACGGTCCCGGTGTTGGGGTCCCGGGCAAGCACATACCCCACGCCCTCGCTCACTCGCACATCGAGGGGTCTACCGGGGACACTGAAAGCGCTCTTCCGCCCGTTAGCTATGTCGTAGTATAGTCCTTGACCATCGGCGACGCGGACAGCTACCATCGCGCGTGTATCTGCATCAATTTTGCACTCGCCAAACCTTTGGATGAAAACGTAATCATAGGTTGACAAGTCGTAGAGGCTTACGAAGGTGTCATCGAGCTTGCAGATCTCGCACGTGGTGTCGATCCACGTGAGCAGCATAAGGTTGCCCACCATCTTTACGTCAAAAACGTAGACTAACCTACCATTCTTCAGATCACGTACAAGTGTGATAGCCTTTAGGTTAGTATCATAAACTAGTAATCTATCAAGCCTTACAAATCCTTTCTCAGTTCTATAATTATACTTTTGTATAAAAACAACCCATCTACCCCCTATAATAGCCCTGTAGGCACCTCCATCGAACGCTATCTCTCTCCCGATGATAGAATTAGTGAAAGGGTTTAAGTATATTATCGTACCGTTAGTAAAGGCAACGGCTAGCGCTGCGTCATCGAGGAATCCCATGCCTATCGGTTGTGCGTCGTAGTACAGTCTCACACTGCCCACAGGCTCGAAGTTGGGCATCGAAAAGGCTCTAATGGATCCGTTCGCGAAGGCTAGCACCAACGTTTTATCATTAAAGGCTGTCGCAACTATATCGGATTCTAGCTCAAAAGTTGATACCTTTGGTTGCGCGAAGGATAAAAGTAAGAGCGCCATCGTAAAAGCTATGGTTGCTAGTACCACCAGTCTCTTCATACCGTTTCGCTCTCCTTGAAGAGTAGCTTAAAGGGTATCCCGTTGAGCGTTTGAACCAGAAGGCTTAGCCCTCCCCCTGCTGTTTTTGCTTCCCTAGCTAAGCGAGAGATCGCTTCTCTCACCCTAGTCAGGGCGGTTAAGGTATCTCTGAGAGCCATGAGTGTTTCTTCAACCACTACGAGCTCATCTACCGCCCTGGCGCTGACAACGACCTTTATCCCCATGAAGTCCACCTCGTTTATCGCTTTAATTTGCTCACCGACGAGCTTGCTCAGCATCTCTTCCAGCATCCTAACTCTCTCCGCTCTACCCTTCAGCACTGCGTACCTCTTTTCAAGGACATCTACCTTAGCTTTAAGTTGACTTATCTGCGTGTCTAAGTACTCTAGGAAGTCCTCGACGCTCGTGAACGTCAGCAAGTCATACGACATGCTGCTCAAGTTGCGATTCAGCAAGTGCTAAATATACGTAGCGGTTCGCTTCACGCACCGAACCGCCTACTCCTCTTCTGGTACGTCCTTAAAGCCCGGAGGAAGTCAATCTTTCTGAACTCAGGCCAGTAAACGTCTAGGAAGACCAACTCCGAGTAGGCGATTTGCCAAATAAGGAAGTTGCTAATCCTCAGTTCCCCGCTCGTGCGTATAACCAGGTCCGGGTACGGGTTCGGCAAGTGAGACGTTTGCAGGTACCTTTCGAAGGTTTTTTCGTCTATCTCCTCGATCTTCAGGACACCCTTTGAAACATCTTCAGCGATCCTTCTCGCGGCTTCAACGATTTCCGCCCGCCCTCCGTAAGCCAGCGCCACGTTGAGAAACCTATCATCGAAGCTCTCCGTCCTTCTTTCGAGCTCTCTCACGCCCGCTGCGATATCCGGTGGGAGGAGCTCTAGGAAGCCGAGAGCTTTCACCCGAACCCTCCTTTTTACAAGCTCACTTACCTCAAGCTCCCTTTTAAGGTACTCCCTCAGGATTCCGAGCAAAGTGTTTATCTCTGTAGGATCGCGCCTCATCAAGTTCTCGGTTGATAAGGCGTACAGCGTCACAGTTTTCACGCCCAAGTCGTAGCACCAGTTGAGGAACTCTCTTACGCGCTCAGCACCTTCTCTGTACCCCTCTTCGCACGAAACCCCCCTCTCTCTAGCCCACCTTCTGTTGCCATCTAGGATCACAGCCACATGTGAGGGTATCTTTCCCGCGCTCAACACCTCCTCCTCTAGTAGCTTCTCGTAGAGCTTATATACGCCGAGCGTTGCAGCCGTTTTTCTAACCAGTCGAGCGATTCTGCGCATCTGGACCCCCGGCAACTTTTTCCCGCGACCCAATCCTACCCAGTGTGAGAGGTAGGGGGCTTGGTGTTATAATAATGTCTGCATCGCTGTGCTTCGGAGCGATCTACATCGCATCCTTCCTGAAGTGGCTTCAAACGATATCTGTGACATTTAAGGGAGAAGCGTGGAGCTGGTGGGTAATCGCCTTTCCCATTCTCGCGATCGTGGTTTTTGCCGTCTTCTTCTTCTCCTGGATAGGGTGGGTAATCGCCTCAGCTAGCGAGGCTAAAAAGGCTGAACTGTTAAAGCCGCTCAACGACGTTTCTCGGCTATCGAACGGGCAAACTGCAAGAGGAGATCGTAGTCCTCTCTGACATGCCGTGCGGGCAGGACAAGCCCACGCGGCTCGTAATCAAGTACGAATAGCCCGTCATAGCCTCTCTCGATAAGCCCCTTGATGATTGTAAACACATTGAGGCTTGCTGCGCTCGTAACACGAGTTGCCCTTCCGTCCCGAGCGAAGCAGACAAGCTTCACAGCGGCTAGTCGCCCAAAGTTGGCTAGAGAGAGCTTGAGCATTTCGCCTGTAGTTAGGCTTGGAGTTGGGGACAACGAGTACTTAAAAACACCTCCGAGAAACTCTGATACCAGCTCCGATAACTGTGGTAAAACCTCCTTTGAAGGTTCTAGAACCACTTTTTTGGCATATGTTACAGCCGAGTGGAAGACCCGGTTTAATGCATTAACAGTACTCTCGAAGTTTCCTTCATTAACGGGTACCACTACGTATTCCGCGCCTACCTCGTCTGCGAGTATCAAAGCTTTTTCGAAACTCTCGTCACCAATAATGCCCAAACCTTCAGCGATCTTCACTGCTGCTACACGTACCCCCGCGTCAGAAAGAGGTTCTGTAACGTCGATGATACCGAGGTTTACGAGATACTCGCTACTGAGCACTAGCTCTAAGGGAATGTCTGAGAGGTACCTCAGCTTCTCCCCACACGCGGATGACTCATCGAACACCACGCTATAGCAGATCACGTGTTTGTAGCCAAAGAGGGGCCTATATCCTTTCGCGCGGTCTCGCTCTAGCACGACACTCTTATAGTGAGCCTGACAGAGGCTTAAACTCGTGGCTTCCAGCGATAGCAGTGACGCGCTCAATATCGAGGATATATACACGGTGCTTGGAAACCCCGTCAGGAGGAGAATCGTAGAGATCATTGCGGAGAAAGGGGCTGTATCGTTCACCGAGTTGAAACGCAGCTTAAATCTCAGCGTTGGTACGCTTTACTACAACCTGGATGGACTGAAGGACTTTATCACGAAGGATGAGAATAGGAAGTACGTTCTGACCGCGAAGGGAGTTACGCTCTACAAGGTCATGAAGGAAGGGGACGAAGCCATCAAGAGGGCACTAGAAGAGCAAAGAAGCGCTTTTAAAATTCTCGACAACTACTTACTCCGCTACCTCGTACCCCAGCAGCTGTTTATCCCGTTGTACAAAAACAATACTCTTAGTTTAATCGTCGCTATGGCTTGCATGATTCTAGGACTACTAACTTCTCTATTCACGCGACTCCCTCTTAAAATTTTGGAAGTTGAACAAGTTCCAATAAGTTCTTTTAACGAAGTAAGTTCTTTTATATTTAAACGAGAATATTTAATTTTCCTTAATTATGCAATAAGCATCTTAATACTTTTAATCGTAGTGCAGCTCACCACAAAGGTCTTCACTCGTAATAGGCCACCCCTTCTAGGGCTCCTAGCTGGTCTGCTAGTTGCACAGCTCCCCCTCTACGGCTATATGTTGGTTCAATGGATCATAACGGGATGGAGCTACCCCAACGTTCCGACCCAGACGATAGTCGCATTAGCCGTCACATTCAGACTCTTCCAGGTGGTCAGCTTATGCTTGCTCACCGCCGCAATATCAGTCTTCTACAGGTTCAGTAGGGAACGCAGCTTCCTCATCGCCTCTCTACTGCTGTACATCAGCTTCTTCGCCAAACACCTGCTTCCAGCATGAGCTTCGAAGGGATTTCGCCCTACGCCTTCAGGCTGGCCTCCCTCACGCTGGAGCTCATCGAGAGGAGAAGGACTTCCCTGGAGGTGGCGTTTCAGGAAGCTCTCAACAGCGTTGGCAGAAGCGATCCCCACGCATTGAAGCTTGCTAGGAGAGCGCTGTTAAGCTTCGCTAAAGCAGACCTTTTGCTCGAGGCTAGCGGGCTTGGGAACATACCATTGAGGCGGAAATGCGCTTACAGAGTCGCATTCGCCCTGCTGGAGGAGGGCGTTGATGTGGGGCAATTAGAAGCTGGCCTATTAAGCGGCCGGTTGCGCGCTCTGCTAACGCGGAGAGCGCTCGAAGAAGTGGAGCATCTAGTCTCCGGCCTCCCTCCCACGCAACGCCTAGCCGTAGAGAACTCCTTCCCACCCTGGATTATCGATGAGATCTCAAAGCACCTCGGGTTGAGGGAAGCTGAGAAGCTCGTGAAGGCCTGCAGTAGGAGGACAATCTGGATCAGGATCAACGAGTTGAAGATAAGCCGCGCGAAAGCTCTCAATGCTCTCCGCAGATACGCTGATTTGCGTGAGGACAAAGAGTTTCCCGAGGTTTTGGAGCTCGTCGGGGTGGAAGATCCCCCGCCCGACGTGTTGAAGATGGCTGAGAGGGGCCTCATCGTGATCCAGGATAAGGGCAGCGTCGCCGTGGCACACGCTCTGGGCGATTCGAGGAATCTCCTCGTGATGGATGCAGCTGCTGCACCGGGGTTGAAAACCTCTCTATTGCAGCAGCTTTCCAATAACGAAGCTGAAATCGTGGCGGTAGACGTCTCGCGACGCAGGCTGGGCGAGATGAGGAAGCTGCTATCGAGGTTGGGCGTACGCAATGTACGATTGCTGCTTGCGGATTCTAGGATCGCCAAATTTACCAGGAAGTTCGATAAAATCCTTCTGGACGCACCCTGCACGAACACAGGCGCTATAGCTAGCGACCCTGCGCTCCGCCTTATACTTTGGAAACCTGCTGGCATCGATAAGTTCCCTCTTCTTCAGAAAAGCCTTCTTACCAATACACTCGAACACCTCAAGGATGGAGGGGATCTGGTCTACTCGACCTGCTCTCTGCTCAGTAGTGAGGGTGAATCCGTCATCGAAACTCTCCCGCTTGATTGGTTGAGCTCTGAGGGGGTGTGGGGTTTGCCGGGCTATCAAAACTTTGCGTGTGGTAGTAGGGTTCGTAGATTATTTCCGCATATCCACAGAACCACGGCTTTCTTCGTAGCTAAAATTAGACCTCATAGTTAGCATAGAGAAATAAGGTAAGAAGAAAGTAAACAAGAAAAAGAAGTTGTTAAATTACTGGCCTGAACTTTATGCCGTATTCTATGATTCCACTCGACGACTGCTCCCTGAACTTCCTGAATACACCCTCGACCTCCATTCCAACCCTTACTTCGTCTGGCCTCACGTCGGTGAGTTGCGCTAGGATTCTCGCCCCGTTCTCCAGCTCGACGATAGCGATCACGTAGGGCTCCCGCCCTTCAAAACCCCTAGGTGGGTGCCTTATCACGGTGAAGGTAACCACCTTCCCTCGCCTGGGCAATTCAATAGGTTCTAGCCCTTCATAGCCACAGAAGGGGCACACTAACCTGTGCGGGTAAGTGACGTTACCGCAGGAGGGGCACCGACCCCCTATCAGCCGGTACTTCCTAACCCTCTCCCTCCAAACCCTCGGTACGCTCTCAGCCCAAACCATTCTACCTCACCCTTTTCAGCACGTTTACAGCTACTGTGCCAGCCACGCCCCCGAAGTTCTGAGCCATGCCTATTTCAGCCTCGCTAACCTGGTTGGGTCCCGCTTTACCCCTCAGCTGGAGTACGACGTCGAGGATCTGGTAGACGCCGGTTGCTCCCACGGGGTGCCCCCTCGCCTTCAACCCGCCCAACGTGTTTGTGGGAATCTTACCGCCCGGCTCCAACTCCCCTTCAACAACTAGGCGGCTACCCTCACCCTTTGGCGCGAAGCCCGTAACCTCGAGTGAGAGAACCCCCAGTATGGTGAAGGCGTCGTGCACCTCGAGCACGTCGATGTCGTTAACTTCCACTCGTGACATCCTCATAGCGGCTTCGACAGCTCTGCGGAAGGCAGCAGCGTCAAGCGGGTCCTTCCGCTCGTGCACGCTCAACACGTCGGTAGCCACGGAGCTCCCGGTCACCTCAACGATTTCGTCGCGAGGGTTCCTCTTGAGGAAGCCCTCGCTGCACAGTATGAGGGCGGCCGCCCCATCACCGACCGGGGCGCACTCGAGCAACCTTATCGGGTCGGCGATGAGCGGCGAACTCATCACCTCCTCGAGGCTGACTGCGCGCCTGAACTGGGCGTAGGGGTTTGCCACAGCCATCTTATGGCAGTGCACGGCGAACGACGCTACGTTCTCCTGCTTGACACCGTACTTCTCGAGGTACAAGCGGTACAGGAGGGCGTTCAACCCTACGAACGATGCCCCAGTGAATACAACGTACTCCTGGTCCTCAGCTGTAGCTAGCGCAGCCGTGACATCGCTCGGCAGCGCATCCGTCATTTTCTCGACGCCTACCACTGCTACGCAGTCGTACAGACCGGAGGCGACAGCCAGGTAGGCCTGGTGGAAGGCCACTCCACCGCTAGCGCAGGCAGCCTCGACCTTGCACGCTGCTACGCCGGGGATGCCCGCCCACGTCGCAACCAACGCACCCAGGTGCTCCTGACCCTGCAGCTGCCCCGACATCATGTTGCCAACGTAGAGCGCCTCGATCTCCCTCTTGCTGATACCAGCATCCTTAACCGCCGCTAGCAAAGCCTCAACAGCGAGCTCCCTGAGCGATTTGTCCCAGTGCTCCCCGATCTTCGTCGCACCGGCCCCTATAACGTAGACCCTCCCAGCCATCCTTAAGCCACCCTCAAGAGGCCTTTCTGTTTCGCGTACTGGGCGTAATCTACGTAAACCTTCTTTGATAGGAGCCGTTCTAAGGAACTCTTCTTCCTCCCTACATTCTCGGTTGTAACGAGGCATATCGCATCCGAGCCGGCTCCGGAGCCGAAGGAAACCACCAGTATCCTCTGCCCCGGCCTTGCGTGATCCAAAACCCTAACGAGGCCGATCAAAGAGGCTGCGGCGTAGGTGTTCCCTATCTCACCGCAGACAAGCCCGAGCTTTACTTGCTCCTCTTTGAATCCGAGCATCTGTGCTGCTCTAAGCGGAAACCTCACGTTCGGCTGGTGGAACACCACGTGATCGAAGTCGGAGGGCTTAAGACCGGCCTCCTCCATCAGACCCTTTGCTGCTCCAACAATGTGGTGGAAGTACGCTGGAGCTCCCGTGAACCTGAAAGTATGCCTCGGGAACCTCTCCCCCTCGCGCCTCCAGAAGTCGGGAGTGTCAGTTACGTAGGAGTACACGTACTCTATGAGGGCGACGGCCGACTCGACCTCTCTGGATAGGAGGAGCGCGGCCGCGCCGGCACCGGCAGTGTAATCCAACTCATCCCCCGGTCTCGCCTGAGCGTTATCGGTCCCGATGGCAAGACCGTGCTTTATCGCCCCACCGGCGATGAGCCCTGCGACTAGAATCGCGGCAGTCGTCCCAGCTTTGCAGGCGAACTCCATGTCTATCGCGACTACGCGCGGCGTCAAACCCAGAGCTTCAGCGATCACAGTCGCCGAGGGTTTGACAGCGTAGGGTGGAGATTCCGAGCCAACGAGGAGCGCGCCAACCTCCTCACGCTTGACGTTCGCCATCTCCAAGGCCTCCCTGGCTGCTTCGCAAGCCATCGTAAGAGAATCCTCATCAAGCCCCGGCACGCTCTTCTCTCTTACAGGTTCTTCCTCGCCACTCCAGATGCGCGAGATCTCCGAACCTTTAACCCTGTAAAGAGGGACGTAGGCTCCGTACCCCAGCACTCCGACGCTAGTCGTAAGCTTCATCGCCTATCGCTTGGGGTGCTGCGCAACAACTATTTGAGGGATGCGCGTTGGTCGGAGTTACCGGTATGGAGGAACTGAAGCCCCTCTCGTTCAGGCTAAGGTATTACCCGGCGGTACTGGTGTCTCTCGTGGCCCTTATCGCAGTGGGGGCAAGCTTACCTTACCCTGAACCATTGCTACAGGAAGTCTACACGCGGTATCTTGAGCGCGTGAAAGAGCTCAGGAACCTACTAATTAACGCAACGACGCGCGAGAAGGTAGTGTACCAGTTCTTCTTCGACAGCGTGAGTAGCGTCCTCGCTTCCGCTACACCGGTAATAGGCCCCTTCTTCACGGCTTACACCTTAACCTCCGTAGGCGTGGGCGTCCGAGCGATCGCTGTTGCGGAATCAAGAGCGCCGTTTTACCTGCTGCTCACCACGCTTCTCGACCCCTCCGTCTGGATCCTCCTCCTAGCTTACACCGTAGCCGTAGTTGAGAGCGCCTATCTCACGCAGGTTATCATGCGGAGGAATCGACTCTGGTTTGAGCTAACCTTCGCTATGCTAGCTTTAGCGGCAACCTTAGCCCTGCTCTCGGCTACGCTGACCGTGGTGCTAGCCGCCCTGTAGGCGCCAGCCTCGACCGTTAGAACCTACAAAGAGGGTCTTTAAATAAAGTAAGTTTTCCTCCCTTCCACGGGGGCCCGAATGCTCGAGGAGTACGGGATAAAGACACTGGATGACGTAGAGGTGGCGGGTAAGTGGACATTCGTCAGAGTGGATATAAACTCACCGATAGATCCCGCGTCGAAGAAGATACTTGACGATAGCAGAATCCGTGAGCACGCGGAGCACACAATCAAGGAGCTGGTTACGAGAAGAGCGAAAGTCGTCGTAATCGCTCACCAGGGACGCAAGGGTGACCCCGATTTCACCAGCCTCAAGGAGCACGCTGAAGTTATGGCGAAAATCCTCGGCGTTAGGGTCCACTTCGTGGACGACATTTTCGGCGAAAAAGCGCGCCGTGCGATCGAAGCCCTCAGAGAGGGCGAAGTGCTAGTCTTAGAGAACGTCAGGATGTGGGACGGTGAGACTAAGAGCGCGAAAGCCGAGGATCACGCGAAATCGGAACTCGTGCGCAATCTTGCACCGTACGTGGACATCTTCGTCGTTGACGCATTCGCAGCCGCGCATAGGGCTCACGCCTCCCTCGTCGGCTTCATGCCCGTCGCAAAGCACGTAGTAGCTGGCAGGGTAATGGAGAGAGAGCTGCGAGCCTTAGCTAAGGTGAGAGCGAAGCCGGAAAGGCCTTGCGTATACATCCTCGGGGGCGCCAAGGCCGAGGATGCAGCCGACATTTCTGAGGCGGTACTCAGCCAGGGTATTGCGGACTACGTGCTCACGGGAGGTCTTGTAGCAAACCTGTTCCTAGCGGCCAAGGGCTACAACTTAGGTGCTCCCAACGTTAAGGTTTTAGAAGATAAGGGTTTCATGCCGCTTCTACCCCGCTTCAAAGAGGTCCTTAACAAGTTTGGTGAGAAAATTGTACTGCCCGTTGATTTAGCGATCGACGTTAACGGTAGGAGGGAGGAGATCAGCCTCGAGAAACTACCTACGAACTTCTTGATAAAGGATGTTGGATCCGAAACGCTGAAGATTTACGAAAGGGTGATAAAGGAGGCCAGAAGCATTGTGATGAACGGCCCGCTCGGCGTTTTCGAGGTAGATGAATTCGCTACGGGAACGCGTAGGGTGTTCGAAGCCATAGCTGCCTCGAAAGCTTTTAGCGTCATCGGCGGAGGGCACACCATAGCTGCCGCCGCTAAGCTGGGCTTCACGGACAAAGTGTCTCACGTCAGTACCGGCGGCGGAGCTCTAATGGAGTTCCTGAGCAAGGGTACGCTGCCCGTAGTAGAGGAGCTCAAGAGGTTCAGCAAGTAAAGTGGACGGATCCCTGTAGTATAGGAACATTTATTTCCCCTTCATCCTCGTATCCTCTTAATGAAGGAGTGGAGTTTTCACGAGTTAAAGCGTGTGCCTCGGGCAAACCAATTGCTCGTGGGGATGCCCGACGTTGGCCTCGTCGGTTTAATCGCTTTAACGCATATCGTAAGATCGTTAAAAGCCGAGGTAATAGCCTACGTTGATTCCCCCCACCTCCCTCCCGTGATAATGTACCATGAAGGACGCCCATACCCTGTCATGAGAATCCACTACCACGCGGCGGACAGCAACGGCTACCTCATGCTCGTCAGCGATGTACTCATGAACGTTAGAGGCATTCGATCCTTTGCGCAAACACTCATCGAGTGGGCTCAGAGCAAGGGTATAGAAAGGGTTATCCTGCTGGGGGGCGTGCCAACACCGCAGCGCATGAACTTGAATAAGCCAGCCGTGTACGCGGCCGGCGCGACAGAGAGCGACATCGAAACTATCGAGAGAGCGGGTGTACAGTTATTTAAGGAGGGCTTCGTGAGTGGCCCGTACGCCATGATACTGAAAGAATGCTACGCTAGATCGGTTAAGGGTATTGCTCTAATGGCTGAGTCCTTCCTTAATTACCCCGATCCGGGAGCCGCAGCGGCCGTGATCTCCACGCTAGCCCCACTGACCGGCTTAAAGATCGACGTGGAACCGCTACTCAAGCAAGAGGAGGAGATTAGAGTTAGGCTGCGCGAGACGATGAGGAGGACGATGGAAGCCATGAGAGCTAGCGGAAAAGCCTATGAGTACGCTGTCCCGGCTATGTACATATAGTTGTGGGGTGGTTGCCGTGGAGGAGTGGTTTGAGAGGGAAATGAGGGAGCTGAGGAGGGAGATTAGGAGGTTCATCAAAGAGTTTGAAAGCCTTTTCGAACCGATTTTCGATATTGAACGTGGAGAGGTAGAGCCTCTGCACGAGGTGCATGATGCCGGTGATAGGGTGATCATAAGAGTTGATCTTCCGAAAGCGGCTAAGGATAGCGTTGAAGTTCTAAGGGTTGGTAACCGGTTGCTCGTGAGAGCTAGAATGAGAGAGCCCGTGAAGTTGTGCGACGTCCCCTTCTACGCTAGATGCGAGGTGTCAGGCTACAAGCTTGAGCTCGAACTCCCGCCTGACGCGAACCCTGAGGAGATCACGGCTTCATTCAAAGCTGGCTTCCTCGAGATAATCGTTCCTAGGCAAAAGGTTTACAGAGTAAAGGTAGAGTAGCTATAAGGCACGCAGTGTTTTTACCAGTTCTTCAACGCTTTCCAGCATGCAGATCGCCAGCGGAATGTTCTCCCTCCTTGCTATTTCAACCGCCAGCCTATCGACCTTCTTCACCCCATGCATAACCACTAGAGCAGGCTTTAAGCCGCCCATCCCAGCTTGCATAGCCTTAACGGCTACAATCGGGCTTCTCCCTAAGGTGACTCCTGTGAAGATTGCGGCTCTTTGCGTTGTAGCTCCGTAAAGCCTGATATACTCGACAGCTGGAACCTCTACTACAAGCTTCACGCTATCCACTACGGTGTAGCCTAGAAGAAGCTCCTTCCCGGTTCCAACCACGAGCTCAGCTCCTATCCTCTCGCAGAAGTCCTTGGAAGCTATCGGTTCGTCGAATTCCCTCATATCGATAACAGCTTCCCTGAGCTTAGTGGAACCGATCATGAGGAGGGATAAGCTGCGTAGAGTTGGCGCCCCCCTCCTCTCATCGATCTCGATCAAACCGGACACGAACCTCTTCAAAAAACGCGTACCGGGGAACCTTCTACGGCCGCTCTCGTAATCACTGAGCACAGACGAGGAAACGCCCATAATTTCCGCCAACTCCGTCTGAGTCACTCGGAACTGCTCGCGCCACTTTCGCATCGATTTACCGGGCGAGGGTGACAGTACGATATCGCCGATAATCCTTGCTGCAACCTCCTTCCAGGCTTCCACGCTCACGGGGGATCTTCTGGCAGCAGCTATTTAAGGGGTGCGCATCTCAAGATGCTTGGGCCGTTGTGATGACGCTCGAAAGGTATGAAGAATGATGCTCCCGGGCAAGTCTGACGGCCCAGCACGTTCATCGATCGCCTCCCTATTGTTTAGTGACAAAGTTTTAATTCCCGCTCACCGGGAGAGGCACGATGAAATACAGACTAGCCATTAACGGGTTCGGGAGGATAGGGAGGCTGTTCTTCCGAGCAGCGTTAAAAAACCCGAAGTTCTTCGACACTTACGAGGTTGTAGCTATAAACGACATAGGCTCCCCGAAGATGCTCGCATACCTGCTGAAGTACGACTCAACTTTTGGAAAGCTTCCAAACAAGGTTGAAGCGAAGGATAATAAGATCATCGTCGACGGCAAGGAGCTCCTCGTCCTTAATGAGCCGAACCCAGAGAAGCTACCTTGGAAGGACTTAGGCATCGATGTCGTAATGGAGTCTACCGGGAGGTTCACGGACAGAGAAAAAGCTGCTCTGCACATAAAAGCCGGGGCAAAGAAAGTGGTTGTGACAGCGCCCTCCAAGGGTGCAGACGTGACGATCGTCATGGGTGTAAATCACGACATGTATGATCCGAAGAAGCACGAGGTTATCTCCAACGCTTCCTGCACTACTAACTGCCTTGCCCCGGTATCTTACGTGCTCCTAAAGAAATTCGGGATACAGTGGGGCTTCATGACCACTGTTCACGCGTACACGAACGACCAGCGCGTGCTCGACTTAATACATCCCGAGGACTTCAGGAGGGCGAGGGCGGCCGCCATGAACATCATCCCAACGACCACCGGTGCTGCTAGGGCCATTCACCTGGTCATACCAGAGCTAAAGGGCAAGATGGATGGCATGGCAATGCGAGTACCAGTGCCGAACGTGTCCGTCGTCGACCTCGTGGCCCTCCTCGACAAGGAGGTCACAAAGGAGGAAATGGATGCTGCCTTCAAAGAGGCCTCGGAAACCTACCTGAAGGGGATCCTCGAGTACGTGGATGAACCGATAGTCTCCTCCGACATACTGGGCAACCCGCACTCCGCGATCTACGACGCTCAGGCGAGCATGGTGCTAGGCGGCAAGAGCAACAAGGTGAAAGTGATTGCCTGGTACGACAACGAGTGGGGCTTCAGCTGCAGGCTCGTAGACCTACTGCTCCACATAGCTAGCAAAGGTATCTAAAGCGCGCTCTAAATCAACTCCCACTACTTTTTGTATACGATTTCTCCTGTTGCTAGATTCTTCACCATTACAACTCGATGAAAAGGAACGTAGACTAGTTTAGCGCCGAGACGTACCTCAAAACCTCTTAAGTACACTTTTTCCACCGCGGATCCGCGCACCGTCTCAACGTCGCAACAAGCCCCGCGCGAAGTGAACGAGATTACGAAATCGTCGGCGTTAACGCCGGGATTCCAGCGGAGCCCGAGGAGCAGGTTCCTAAGCGGGTTTGCCCTCGACAACTTCTATCCTCCTCCTGTACACGGTCTCAAGCATCGCTTTAAAACGTCTTTTCCTCCTCAAATTCCTTAAAGCCTGTCTCGCATCATCAACTGCGATCAGTAAGCAATACCCGCGCTCTTCTACTCTACGTGCATCAACGTTCAGGAACTCTTTAACTGCCCACTTCACCTCATCGTAATCCACCTCCACTCTAACGCTTCTACAATCGACCGGGCACCCTGCACAGAAGCGCCCATCGATGAAGTCGAGCCCTGCACAGGGTATTCGATTGCCAGTCCTCAAGTACACGTTAAGCGTGCTAGCACAACATGCACTGTAAAGCGGAATAACCCCAAGCGTTTTCGCCTCTTCTGCAAGCCCCCTCTTAACGTCATTCATGGGTACGCTAAGCTGAGCCCTGCCTTCGGGCGGACGCCTGAGCCTGGACAGTATTCGATCTACGTCAATCCCCGATTTTTCCAGCCTTGATAGAATGCTAGCCGTGACTCGAAGGCTGCCCAGCACGGTGGCAACGGCCCCCCGCTTTTTCGCCTCCCGCATCAACTCGATAGCCTCCTCCTCCAGACCTGGGATCAACGGTCGTAGGAAAAGCATCGGGAAGAGCCCAGCCCTCCGCAGGATGGAGATAGTTTCGAGCCTGCTCTCCGGGTTAGGCGCGGCTGGCTCAAGCTTGCTCCAGTTCTTCAGCGCGATTATCGTCACCAACGGGTTTACGGGAGCCCCGGATACTCCGCCAAGCCTCCGAGCTACCTCCTCGCTCACCACCGCCTTCGTAGATAACTGGAGGGGGTTATGCAAGTACCGGGCAAAGACTTCCACGTACTCGAGAGTCCTCCACGCACCAACCGGGTGCAGAGGCTCGCCTAGGCTACCCAGCGCAATGTACGTTCCGAGCAGGCCGGGGAGGAAGAAGGGGTTGGAAGCTAGAGCCAAGACCATCTCCTCCCCGCTCAAAGCGTAGGGCTGGGCCCGGGCGAAGCTCACCCCCATGTCGGGCAGATAACAGTAAACGCAGCGGAACGTACACCCAAGAACGCTGTGCACCGTAGCCCCGCAGTGCACAGGGTACTTCCTTGCGTGGTAGTCACTTCTCGCCCTTTCAGACCTCTCGTAGCCCAGCTTGCTGGAGAGCACCTCTGCTAACTTCACCTTTTCGTAGAGAAGGTTGCGGATCGAAAGCTTAACGGTGCTCAAGTCAGAAGCACCGGTCTAGTAGCCGGGCCTCTGAGACAGCCTCACCGGAATCGTCATTTGAGCTCGAGGGTACCCCTTCAGCTTCTCCTCCAACTCCTGTACCAGCTTATCGAGCCCCATCTCCTCTATCCCACCGGATCGCCTCCGGACGTTCAGCACTCCTTTTTCAACCTCCCTCGCCCCGATTACGACGATGTAAGGGATCCACTTAACTTCAGCATCCCTAATTTTCTTCGACAGGCTCTCGTCCCTATCGTCGACGTCGGCCCGTATCGCAAGCGAGTTCAGCTTCTCTGCAACTTCGAGTGCGTACCCCGTGTAATCGGAGGATACGGGAATCACGCGGACCTGGACGGGGGAAAGCCATAGGGGGAGTGACGGCTTTCTTCCCTTAGCCTCCTCAGCAGCTGCTGTATCGAAGAGCAGGTAGAGGTAGCGCTCGAGCGACCCGATGATCGCTGTGTGGATGATGACTGGGTACCTTCTAGCCCCGCTTTCATCAGTGTATGTGATCCCGAACCTCTCCGCGTTGCCCACGTCGATCTGGAAGGTCCCGATCTCGCGGGGCCTGCCCAGCTGGTCTATTACGTTGTACTCCACATTGATCACCCAGTAGTACTTGCCCTCAGGAACGAAGTGCAGGAGGGCCGGCTTCCCCTCCCGCGCTACAAGCTCGGCCAAGTAATCCTGGTTTTCAGCCGCGAAACTGCGCGTCAGATTGTATATGGAGACGTAGTCTCTACCCACCTTCCTAACCTCTTCGTAGATCTTCTCATGAACTTTGAGGGAGAGGCGCTTAGCCTCCTCTAAGTCGTGGGTAAGGATGTGCAGGTCCGGCATCAAGAACTTGCGCAACCTGAAGCAGAGGGTGAGCTCGCCAGGCTGCTCGAGCCTGTAGCTGTCGGCCACCTCGAATACCCCGAAGGGGAGGTGCCTGTAGCTGATGTTCCAGTCCCTCAGCATCGCGAACTGCTGGTGGCAGGCCGCGTACCTCAACACGAACTTCTTCTGCCCGACTTCAATGGTATAGAGCCTGTCCCCAAAGAGGTCGGCGTGCTGCTTGACTGCAGGGACGCTCAGATCAAACATGTTTGTACCCCTAACCTTGAAGATTGGTAGGCCCAGCGAGAGGGCGCAGCTCCAAGCGTACTCCGATAGCAGGTCTATCATGATCGAGGCCTCAGGGCCGTACCTCATGTGACCCTGATCCGAGAAAGGCTCCCACTCGATCCCGAACTTCCTGCAGTAGTCCAGGTATTTCGGTTCACCTCCGGCACCACCCTCACCGTAAACCTCCCTACGTACGAGTTGCTTGAAGTCATCCGGCGCCGTGCTCAAATCGAACTCGCGTAAAGGAAGTATGGTGCCCTCCGGCGTTAAAACCGCGTACTCCTCTACAGCCTCTGCGGGCCTTATGGTTCTGGAGAGCTCGGCGAGGGGGTGCCCTACGCAAGAGATGGTAAAGCGCTTGTACCACCCGAATGGAGCTCTTGAAACTTCGAAGCCGCGCCCCTCGAGCGCGGATGCTAGCTCCTTTAGGGCCTTCAATGCAACGGTTGGCTTCGCTAGATCGCTCGAAAGGTGCGCGTATGGGTAGATCACAACCCTCTTTACAGCGAGCTTCTGGGCCACGCCCTCGATCTCATCAGCGGCCCTGGAAACTACCCAAGCCAGATTGGCCTCGTCGACACCCTCGACAGTAACGAAGCAGACGAGCGCGTTCTCAACTCTCCCTCTCCCGCCGCTCTCGCCCAGCTCTTCCGCCTCCTCCAGCGCCCTCTGTCGAACTTCGTACTCGAAACGCTCAGCGTGTATCAGCAGGAGCCTCAAGACCTACACCTCCCCCTCGTAGTCAAGCCCCACTCTCTTAAGCTTCCTCCGGAGATCCGCGTACCTCGTCTCCATCTTCGCAGCCTCCTCATCGATCGGCGGCTTCCTGTCCTTCCTCTCAACCATGAGGCTGCAGGTTCCGTCAGGCAGAAGGGCATGCCTTATGCAGACAGCGAACTGGCACCTCCAACCGATACACCTATCGCCAGTCCACTCACAGAGTGCCTCCAACCGATCCCTCCTCCTCCTAATAACGAGAGAGTTTTTGGTGCACTTGAAAGCCCGGAAGGGGCATTGGGGGGTACACTCAGTTGAAAACACTCGCCCCCACCTCTCCTTTTACAGCCACTTCTTCCGCTTCATCTGTTAAAACTTTCGCTCAGGAGGCACAGCCGGGAAGCAAGTTCAGCGAACCCCCTCGCTTTGAGAAACTCCAGCGCCTCGGCCAGCGCGGGTCCGGACTGGGCACCACGCCTGGCGACTTTTATCGCGGCGCAAGCGTTTGCGAACGTCAAAGCCTCGCGGCACTCCAGCCCCAGTAACACGGCCAATGTGAACGCTGCGTCGAAGACGTCGCCCGCGCCCGTAGTGTCTACAGCAGCAACCTTGAATGCTTCAGCCTCGCAAAACACCCCTCTAACCCAAGCCATCGAGCCCCGCGAACCCCTCTTCACAACGACTATCGGAATTATGCGCCTTAGCACCTCCAACTCGTTTCCAGCACCGCTGCTGGCCAATACTGATGCTTCGGCTTCGTTCAGGAAGAGGACATCGACTAGTTTCACGGCTTCGAGGATCCTATCGAAGCCCGATCTTACATACGTCCCTCCCGGATCGTACGAAGCGAAAGCACCTAGCCTCTTCGCTTCGCTGAAGACCTCAGCAGCTAGATCCGGTGGTACGGACGCCGCGTGAACCCAATCCGTAGGAGGGAGGCGCCCCTCCCTGACCGCTTTTCGGAGATGGGCGTTGGCCCCCTTGTGGATGATCATCGTGCGCTCCCCCTTTGAGTCCACGATCACGATGGCGGTGCCGGTCTGCTCTTCCACGCGCTTGACGCAGGAGGTGTCAACCCCAGCCCCCTCTAAGAGCTTCAGGAGCCGTTCGCCCTCTTCGTCGCTACCCACGCAGCCGTAGAGCACCGCTCTCGCTCCCAGCTTTGCGGCCGCGACCGCGTAATTGGCTGCAGCGCCTCCAGGGCTCCTCGCGAGGACCCTAGCCTCCACTCTCCCACCCGCTTCCGGAAACTCGTCGACGTACACAAGCAGGTCGATGTTGACGTTGCCGACCGATACCACTCTCACGCGTCAAGCAAGCTCAGGGCGGTATTTACGCTTGCCCGCCGAGAGCTCAGTTTTTATACTCGGTGAACGCATGAAGGATCCGTGGAGGATCAGCGTCTAAGGCGTCTAGCCGAGGCAAAGTCCTACCTCCAAAGGAGGATCGAGGAGCTGGAGGGGGAGCTCGAGCTGCTCAAGCTTCTAGTAAACATCGTCGACGCGGCACTCTCTCAGGAGAGCTTCGTGCGAGCCTCCGAGCTCCCACGCGAAGCGCCAGCCGGCTACGAGGCCCCAACCCGCCCGGAGCCCTCTGGCATGGGTTCGCTGATCTCGGAGTCGTCGATCGTGTCGAGGGAGGGGCGTGAAATGGCGAAGTTCTCGGTGTACGAGAGGGGCATCGTGATAAAACCCGTGATAGAGCTGCCGCTGGATTCACCGCCCCTGAGGAGCTTCTTCGTCGCGAAGATCCTCGACGGGTACAAGAAGAAGGATGAGGAACTCGTCCGAGCGGGGGAGCTGGATAGCGAGGAAGCATTCGACTACGGGATCGAGGAGGAGGGCGGTCTCGTAAAGGAGATCAGAATCAGGAACTACAGGGATAAGAGGAGGCTTGACGAGATCAGGAGCGCACTCCGCTGGACCCTAAACAGGGTGCTGGAGAGAATGACCGGCTCTTCGGGGGCTTAGGCGGCTTCGCTGGGTGGAGCCTTCGGTAGCGCGACCTTCTTCTGCCGCTTGTACATTTCCACCAGCTCCTCCTCCGTTGTCGCATCCTCCGGGCTCTTGTCGAACCTGTACCTTCCTGTAAACCTGGGGAAGCGGATGGCGAGGCCCGCGTCGGGTTTCACTCTGCCCAGCGCGCACGTGTGCATGGGGCTGAGCGTTATCTCCGCACCCACGATCTCCAAGACGACGGCGGGGGTGAACCAGACGTCGGCCTCCATCTTCGATACAACCCTGGGGTGCTTGTGGTCTATCCTGTAGGGCTCGAGGATCTTAGGCAGCTGGAGCAGATCCTCGTCCGAGAAACCACTGCCCACCTTGCACACGGTCTTGAAAACGTCCTCCTCCGGGCTGTACGCTGCCATCAGGAGCGCTCCGTAGGTCCCCGCTCTCTTCCCCCTACCGTAGAACGCACCGACCACGACGAGATCAACGGTGTCTGTCATCTCGTACCTGTAGTCCCTCTTGAACTTGATCCAGAGCCAGCCGCGCGCACCCATCTGGTAGATCGATTCCCCGCCCAACGATTTGCACATGAGGCCCTCGCAGCCCTCCGCCACAGCCTCCTCAAAGAACCTCATCAACTCCTCCGGTTCCTTAACGATGGACGACTTGGCCAGCCTGAACCGCTCGCTCTCCTCGATCACCTCTGCCAGCCTCCTCCTCCTTTCCGCTAGCGGGGTGTCGATTAGGCTCTCTCCGTCGACGTAGAGGAGGTCGAAGAGGTACACGGCGACGGGGTACTTCTCCATGGCCTCCTCGATATCGTACTTCCTCCTCCTATGCATCAGCTCCTGGAAGGGTAGCATCTCGCCGGTATCGGGGTTTAGCGCGACAATCTCACCCTCGAGGATTGCCTCCCTCGCCCTCACGTAACGCCTCACCAAATCGACGACATCCGGGTAGTGGCTCGTGATGTTCTCCAGCCTTCTACTGAAGAGCTTGACTTCCTCACGCTCCTTGTGAGCCTGAACCCTCTCACCGTCGTACTTGTACTCGACGAGGCAGGAGCCCCCCAGCTTGGCGATGATCTCGGCAGGGTCGCTCAGCCGCTCGGCCAGCATCGGTTTGACCGGTATGCCCACCCTGATTCTGACATCCTTCAAACCTTCGGGGCCGCGCTCCGCCAGCAGCTTAGCTATGTAGCCCAGGTCAGGGTGTACGTTGTAAGCCCTTTCAACAGCCGCTCTCGCGGCCCTGGAGCCCGTGAAGGCCAAAGCAAGCGCGTCCAGGATCGTCATGTCCGCAACGCCCAGCCTCAGCTTCCCGGTGACCATCCTCAGCAGGTACCTCGCCTCCTTCGGGTTGGCGCTCTTCAACAGTGCAGCGAGCGTCGCTATCTTCGTGTCTTGAGCCCCGGGGCCCGAGGCTCGGGCGATCTTGAGGAGGGAATCGTACACCCTGCCCACGGTTAGAGCCTTAGCCTGAATCTCCTCCCCCACGCCGAAGAAATCGAGTATGGAGGAGGGCTTACCCCTCTTCATCAGCTCCTCAGCCGCCAGCCCGAGGTCCCCCAACCTCTTGTAAGCGGCTTCCACCTCCTTCAAGCTCACACCGAGAGCCAAAGCAACAGCTCTTATCGCCAGCTTCTCCGCCACGCCCAGCTCCGGCGCCTCGTAGTCGGGGCCCAAGACGCCTCGCGTGAGGTAAACCAGCTTATCGATCACCTCGGGGGGAGTCTTCTTGAAGAGCGAAACGAGTAGATCCGTCATCGCAAGCCGGCTGCTCGTAGCCTCGATGCGCTCGTAGAACTCCACCAACGTTGAAAACTCCAGATCAGCCATAGGGTCCCATTGATTCAACGATCCCTCAGCTCTTATCCTTAACTCTGCTCACCTCCTCTTCCCGCAGGGCGGTTTGCTTGGGTCAGCCACAGCCACCCTGAGCAGAAGGCACCTCGACGCCTTGGCGTCGTAGAACAGGCAGCCTACGCAAACCCCTGTCGCCGGCTCAGGGGGGAGGGAGGGGGGCGGAGCCCTCCTGGCAACCCCGAAGAGTTCCTGGAGCTCCTCCTTCGTCGGGAATCGGCCCTCGAACAGTTTCTCTCCGCCAACGACTAGTGCCGGCAGCGAACCTACTCTGTACTTTTTGAACTCCTCAACGTACTGGCTCCCGTAAAGCCCCTCCAGGAACTCTAGGAAGGATGGGTACTCCCTCGGATCAGTGATGCCGGCGGTAACCACCCTCAGCTTCGCCTGCCTCCCCGAGGCTTTGAGAACCTCGTAAAC
>JAVYQJ010000002.1:199111-201082 GCA_038731975.1 Thermofilaceae archaeon
ACCTCGTCGCTCAGGTCGCAGCCCCCGAGCTCGGCCAGGAAGGCTTCGCAGAGCTCCCTCCCCTCGCCGCTCACCCCGGTGAAGCTGGCGACAACGAGCTTACCCTCAACCCCCAGCCTCTCTCTAACCTCCTCGCGTGGTGGAAGCTCATCGGGCCACACGGGCGGGGAGGGGCCGACGAACCTGGCGCGGGGGAGCAGCGTCTCGACCATTGCGTTCGCTCGTGCTACAGTGTAGGGGGGCGGGTAATCGGGGATCAGGATCTCGTCGGCGAGCAGCCAGAGCTTGCCCAAGAGGCGGAGCAGCCCCTCCTCCGCCAGGTACTTCGCGCTGAGCTTCACCCGCGTCGGCTTCTTCACGGGTATTATCACTCTGAGCTGGTGTATCACGAGAACCGCCGGAACCCCCAGCGCCTTCGCCGCCAAGAGGGACGAGAGCCTGCTGTCCGAGACGACGACGTCCGGCTCCAGGGTCCCTATGTAGTAGAGCTCGTCGCCGACCTGGCGCGCGAACCGGTACAGGTTCAGGGGCCCCTTCGCTATGGTCCTCCTCACGTCAATGTCGCCCTGCTCATCGACCTCGTAGCCTACGGGCCTCGTCCTGAGGCAGCGGTAGCCGCTGCGCTCGATCATATCGGCCGCCCTGCCGTAGGAGGAGAAGACGACATCTACGCCGGCCTGCCTGAGCCTCCTTGCCACTGATAGCATTCGACCCGCGTGGCCCAAGCCCATCCCGCAGGGTGCGAGGTAGGCCAGCACGGGGGGAGCCACCGCGGCTGCTAGACGCTGAGCACCCGCTCCACCACTTCACCCTCCGGGTACACTTCGGCGAAGATCCTAGCCGTGAACGTGTAGACCTTGATCCTCGTCGTTCTCCAAGCGTCCGGGGGGAGCCCGGCCTTAATGCAGGCGTTCTCCAGGAATTCCTCAGCGTTCCACTCGTACTCGACGGGGACCTGCGGGAGGAGGAGGCCCCTCAGCACCCCCTTCTCGATGATGACCCCGTCGCGCCCCACCTTGATCTTCTCGAGCAGCTCCTCCGGCTTCGAGTACTGGACGAGCTGGGGCGGCGAGAGGACGCTAACCTCGAAAACCACGCTTTTCAGCTCGTCGGGCGTCATCGGCTCGAACCTGGGGTCCTCCGTCGCAGCGGCTATGGCAGCCTCGATCGTCGCCTCGGCCAGCGGTAGGACGGGCTCGGGGAAGCCGATGCACCCCCTCAGCGTCCTCCTGGGGATGCCCGTAGCGTCCCGAGCGATCTTCTCGATTGTGACGAAGACCCCCGCCTTCTCGGCGAGCCTCTCGGGGCAGCCCTCCGGGGGCTCGATCCTCACGAACTCGGTGAGGTACTTCACCACCGCCTCCCTCGCCAGCTTGACGAGGAACTCTCCATCCTCCTTCGTAAGGCTTGCCAGGTCTAGAGCCACAGTCAACCCGGAGGGGCGGGGCTAAAAGCGTTGCCTCACGTTCCCCAGGAACTCCCTCATCCTCCTGAGGTGGCTCCCGGGCCAGTAGACCTGGCCGCAGCGCTCGCAAACCAGGAAGAGCTCGTAGCGCTCCGCCACCCCCTCCGGCAGCCTGCCCTCAACCTCGCTCCGCGAAGCAGCCCTCAGCCTGCCGTTGCAGCGGGGGCACCTGGTGTCGCTGAGATCCACCTCGAGCCTCACGCCGAACCTCCTGCTCAGCTCAGCGAGCGCGCCGCCCAGCTCGACTCCACCGAGGTATACGGCTTTCACCCCCTCCGCCTCCGCCAGCTCGGCTAGGCGGCGATCCCTGGTCACGAGGACCGCGTTGTGATCCCGCGCGACCCTCAGCAGATCCTCGTCCCTGGCGTACGGCTCGTAGAACGTGCTCCTCCCGAGTATGCGGAGCCACTTCGCCAGGTCGCCCAGCATCGCGTCGACGACGAACTCGTAGCGCTCCAAGTCACCGCACCCTCTGCAGCCACAACTCGGCGCTCGCCACGAGGGCC